>SDWK01000604.1 GCA_004195335.1 Shewanella sp. | reverse complement strand
TATTAGCATTGAGAATCATTTTCATTTATAATTCTATTATTGAATTTTGGGGGCTTATTAATGTACGTTTGTCTTTGTCATGCAGTAACTGATACACAGATCAAAGAGGCCGTTAGTCGGGGGGATATCTCTCTTGCTGATGTTAAAAAGCGATTAGGTGTAGGCAGTCAATGTGGAAAATGTACTAAAATGGCAAGCCAGATAATTCAGAGGCAGTTAGATATAGAGCCTAACTATTACGAAGTTGCCTAACGATCACCGCGCAACTCGCTGAGACCTGCAAATTTGTACTCCCAATAAAAAAGCTGCCATTGGCAGCTTTTTTATTTATTACGGGTGACTCAACTATTCTTCTATGGCTTGAACGCCATCACCTATCTCAACACTATCGACACGTTGTAAACCCCGAGGTAACTTTGCCCCACGGCGACCACGCTCACCTCGATAATCTTCCAGATCACTGGGTTTTAACGTTAATTTACGCTTACCAGCCCAAAGTGTTACCGCTGTATCTTCAGGGATCACATGCAAATGCGATAACAGCTCTTCCCGGCTCTTCGACCTTTCACCCGGGATACCAATGATTTTATTTCCCTTGCCTTTTGAAAGCTGAGGTAAAGCCTCAAGAGAGAATAACAACATACGGCCTTCATTGGTGATCGCCAATATCGATTCCACCTTCGACTTATCGACTAACTGAGGCACGATCACCTTAGCATTGGCTGGCAAACTCAATAGGGCTTTACCGGCTTTGTTACGAGAAACCATATCTTTATAGGAAGCCACAAAGCCATAGCCAGCATCCGAAGCGAGTAAATAGCACCTATCATCATCGGCTAATAATACATGCTCCATCACCTCGCCAGGTGACAAGTTGAAGCGCGTCGTTATCGGCTCACCTTGGCTCCTTGCCGATGGCAGGGTGTGAGTTTCCGTTGCAAAGGCACGCCCTGTTGAACCAATAAACACACTAGGTTGATTACTTCGTCCAACAGCAGAACATAGGAAGTTATCACCGGCCTTATAGGAGAGGGCCTTGCCATCGATATCATGCCCTTTGGCACAGCGTACCCAACCTTTCTCTGACAATACGACCGTCACGGCTTCAACCGGAGCTAACTCATGCTCTGTCAATGCCTTAGACTCTCCACGTCTAACTAAAGGAGAGCGCCTGTCATCGCCATAAGTTTCGCCGTCTTGTATCAACTCTTTCTTAATCAGCGTCTTCATTCGTCTATCTGAGCCTAACAGCAGTTGCAGCTTGTCGCGCTCGGCTTCAAGTTCACTCTGCTCACCCTTAATCTTAAACTCTTCCAGCTTAGCCAAATGACGTAGCTTAAGATCCAAAATAGCATCGGCCTGCAACTCAGATAATTGATAGCGGGACATCAACTCAGCTTTGGGATCTTCCTCATAACGGATAATCTCAATCACTTCATCGATATTCAGGAACGCTATCATTAAGGCATCAAGGATATGCAATCTCGATAATATTTTATCGAGTCTATGTTGAACGCGACGCGTCACCGTCTGGAAGCGATACTCCAACCACTCGGTCAAGATCTGCAACAGGCCTTTCACCTGAGGGCGTCCGTTTAGTCCAAGGATATTGAGGTTAACGCGAAAAAATTTCTCTAAGTCAGTGGTGGCAAACAGATGAGCCATCACCTGATCACAATCGATCCGGTTTGAGCGAGGTACAACGATCATGCGAACTGGATTCTCATGATCCGATTCATCCCTAAGATCGACAACCATAGGCAGCTTCTTAGCCTGCATTTGGCCTGCTATCTGCTCTAAAATTTTTCCACTGCTCGCCTGATGAGGCAAAGCAGTGATCACTATCTCACCGCTTTCAATGGTATAAACGGCGCGCATTTTTATCGAACCACGGCCTGTTTCATAAATTTTTACAATATCTGCAGCCGGTGTAATGATCTCGGCTTCGGTCGGATAATCAGGTCCAGGAACGAACTCCATGATTTTGGCTAAATCTGCTTTCGGATTATCAAGCAGCTCAACACAGGCCGACACTAACTCACGTGTATTGTGTGGCGGCACATCTGTCGCCATACCCACTGCGATGCCCGTAATACCATTGAGCAAAATATGCGGTAAACGAGAGGGCAGAACCAAGGGTTCCTTCATCGTACCATCGAAGTTGACCCCCCAATCTACAGTACCTTGACCTAACTCACTGAGTAGGACCTCAGAAAATTTAGACAAACGAGCTTCGGTATAACGCATTGCAGCGAAAGATTTAGGATCATCCGGAGCTCCCCAGTTACCTTGACCATCAACTAAAGGATAACGATAGGAAAATGGCTGAGCCATCAAAACCATAGCTTCATAACAAGCGCTATCGCCATGAGGATGGTATTTACCTAATACATCACCGACTGTACGGGCTGATTTCTTATGCTTAGACTGAGCAGACAATCCCAGTTCGCTCATAGCATAGATAATTCGACGTTGTACCGGCTTTAAACCATCACCTATGTGTGGCAAAGCACGATCCATGATGACGTACATGGAGTAATTTAGGTATGCCTCTTCCGTGAAGCGACGCATCGGCATCTGCTCAACGCCATCCAGACTTAAATCTATCGCATCACTCATTGTTCAGTATCCTGTTTGGGCTCAGGTTCAATCTTTTCATTAATAGTTTCTTTGTAAAATAAACGATAGATGTTGCCTTTCAGATCATCTGAAATATACATAGCACCATCGGGGGCCGTTAATAAGGCATAGGGTCTGGCTACCGGAAACTCCCCGTCTAGAAAGCTGACCACGGTACTGCGCTTTATCACTTGCTGATTTTCGAGTTCCAACATGACGACCTGATAGCCAATTTTACTAGATCGGTTCCAAGAGCCATTTTCGGCGACAAATATCTGATTATGGTAATTAGCGGGAAATTGTTGGCCACGATAAAAATGAAGCCCCATAGGTGCAACGTGTGCAGGAAGTTCATAGGCTGGGAGTGTGATCTTTAGATTTTGTGGCTTATCGTACGCCGGTTCAACCACTGACTTAGCATGAATATAAGGGAAACCATAATGTGCGCCGCTGTGCTCAACACGATTGATCTCATCTGGTGGCAGCCTGTCGCCCATCCAGTCCCGTCCTAAATCGGCAAACCAAAGCGCGTTATCGATTGGAGACCAATCAAAGCCAGTAACGTTACGGATACCTGTTGCTATCTGCTCACTGCTTCCAGTCTCAATATCGATAGCGATAATGCTCCCAAAAGGGTCTATCGCCTCACATACATTACAGGGGGCGCCGATTGCCACATATAATCGGCCATCGGGCCCAAAATTTAATGCTCTTCGACTCTTATTGGTTTTGCCCGGCAATCGGTCGTAAACTTCTTTACCGCGTCCTGGACGTCTTAATCGGTTCTCAATATCGACAAAACGAATAATTCGCTCACCGACCGCGGCATAAAGATCGCCTTTATAGAATGCGATAGCCTCAGGCGCTTCCAAACCTTTTGCAATGACATAACGCTTATCGACTCTCCCGTCGGCATTGCTATCGACCAAAGCCTGTATCGTGCCCTCTTTATGTGAACCAACAAATAGCGTCCCTTTATCTCCCAGCGCTAACTGTTTGGCATCCCCCATATCAGAAGCATACAGGGTTAAACCAAACCCTTTCGTTACGGTGATCATCATAGATTGCGAAACGGCTTGAAAGTATGGGGTACTCCGTAACGACCGGTATCGGCGGAACCGGCGTCTGTCTCTTATACACATCTCCGAGCCCACGAG
>SDWK01000602.1 GCA_004195335.1 Shewanella sp. | reverse complement strand
TTCGACGACTCGATGAAACGGATCGCTTCCTCGGTGTAACGTCTGGTCAAGATGCCCTGGTCGTCCACGTTCGCCAGCACCTGCTCCTCACCCTGGTAGAGCGGGAACGGGTGCATGTCGTTGCTGTGCGGCACGCCGAAGTAGAAGTCGAAACCGTGCCGCAGCGGGTTGTAGTCGGGGTTCGTGGCGAAATCGCCGAGATGCCACTTGCCCACCATGCCGGTCGCGTACCCCCCGACCTTCAATGCCTCCGCCAGGGTGATCTCGTAGGCGTAGAGCCCGCTCGCTCCGCCCTCGCTCGCCATGTCCACCAGGCCGAGCCTTCCGCTCAGAAAGCCGAGCTGGTTCACGACGCCGGTCCAGAAGGGGATGTCCTCAGACTGCAGCGGAAAATCCAACCCCATGCGCTTTGCGTATCGTCCCGTCAGCAGACCCGCTCGCGACGGCGTGCAGACCGAGTCGCTGGCATGGAAATCGGTAAACCGAATCCCTTCATCCGCCAGGCTGTCGATGTGCGGGGTGCGGATCGCACGGCCTCCGTACGAACCCAGGTCCCCGTAGCCCAGATCGTCGGCCATGATGATGATGATGTTCGGTCGGTCCGCGGCCGCCGCCTGCACGGTCGCAATGACGTCACGCACATCTGCGGGAGGCCGGGACTCCTCCTGCTGGGTGCACGCCTGCAGCAGAAGCGCCGAAAACAGAAAGAGTCCCTATTAGTTCAGGCATTTAAAAGATTATTAAAAGAGCAATGTTATGGCTCTCAAGGTCAATTAGCACAAGCTCTTGCCGCACAGGGTTTCGAGGATATGTCGCAAGCGAAAATTTCTCGCTTATTATCTAAACTTGGCGCAGTTAAAACGCGTAATACCAATAATGAAATGATTTATATTCTGCCTGATGAATTGGCCGTACCAAAATCAAAGCAATCAATCGAATCAGTGGTCTTGAGTGTTAAGCATAATCAAATGCAAATCATCTTAAAGACAGGTATTGGTGCTGCGCCATTAATTTCTCGTATGCTGGATAGTATGGGTGAGTCTGCGGGTATTTTAGGCACGCTTGCTGGAGATGATACTATTTTCATCGCTCCGGTTGATGTCGATAATATTGAAAAAATCACCGTTTCAATTCGTAACCTATTAGCCGTAAAAGACGAGCTTTAATTTCCTCACTTCTCTGGCCTAAGCGTTCTCCGGCCTAAACGCGATGTTTCATTTTGTTAGACATCGCGCTAGTTTATCTCCCTTTATTGTTAGTTAACACACGTTAGCTTTATTGTTTCTTTGTTTATCCTGTACCATTTCGTTTTCCAATTGTATTTTCCTTTCTTGATATTTATTAATGTAGGTCAAAACATGACACTAGTTCCTGCTTTAACATGCAAATATTGATAATAGAGAGTAGGAAGTTTCATGAGTTCAATTCCAGAGTACATGACCGCAAAACATAGAGAATGTGATGAGTTTTTTTCTGAAGCAGAAGCCGCTGTTGCCGATAAAAATTGGTCGCTAGCATTAGCAAAATGGCAGCTGTTTGCCAGTGAATTAACTGAGCATTTAGCCCAAGAAGAAGACACTTTATTTCCACAGTTTGAACAAGCTACTGGTATGACAGCAGGGCCTACACAAGTCATGCGGATGGAACATCAACAAATGCGTGCATTGGTGCAATCACTTGATAATGCCCTTGCTGCCAAAGATAAGGATGAGTATTTAGGCTTGTCTGAAACCTTAATGGTAATGATGCAGCAGCATAATATGAAAGAAGAAATGATGCTTTACCCTATGATGGCGCAGCACCTAAGCGATGGCGAACAGCTTATTGAGGGCTTTAAAGCCAGCGAAGCAGTTTAAGCAATCATGGAATTTGTGACTGTTGATGTAAGTGAACTTGCCCCACCTGAGCCAATGACAGTGATATTAACTGCTTTGGCTAGTTTGGAGCAAGGCCATTGCTTATTGGTTACTCATAGACGACAGCCCTTTCCTTTGTATGAAAAACTGATTCAAGCAGGTTGGGCGTATCACTGCCAAGTACATGATGATGATCATATTTCATTGTTCATTTATCGCCAAATTGATCAACTGTTGTTTGAGCAACACGTTAACGGTCAAACCTTTCAATCAAAAGACTCGCTATGAACCTATCAGGCTTGTCATTTAACGCATTACCTCCTATCGATTTACCTTTTCGTTTTTTCTTAAGTGCGCCTATTTTTATCATCGCTTGTGCGCTGTTAGTTTTATTTTCGGGTGAAACACTTTGGCTAAGTCGCTGGCAACCGAATATGTTGGCGCTAACGCATGGTTTTACCTTAGGTTTTTTAACCATGGTGATGATGGGCGCATTATTACAATTATTACCGGTAATTGGTGGGATTGGTATCGCCAAACCTAGGCTCATTGCGACCACTAGCCACGCTTTATATTGTGTTGGTGTCATGGCCTTAATGCTAAGCTTTGTTCTTGCGACTAACTGGTTAACGCTGGCTGCATTAGTACTACTTTGTTTGGGGGGCAGTATTTATCTCGGTGCTATTATTTGGGTGCTAATAAAAAAAATAAGCCAAGGTGACTCCATTAATTGTTTTCGCTTAGCGATAACTTCCTTGGTTATAGTGCTGCTGTTAGGAATATGGCTGTTAGCCAATAGAGCGGGCATCACCCTGCCATTTATTACGCTTGATAAGCACCTTACCGATATCCATGCCTTAATGGGGCTAGTTGGCTGGGCAGGTATGTTAATTATTGCCGTGAGCTTTCAAGTATTACCCATGTTTCATGTCGCTCCCAATATGCCGAAATACATAAGACAGTATCTTGGTGTCAGCATTTTTATCTTACTGATAGTTTATATTTTCTATGCCGAGTTTGCCTTAGGGGTGATTGTTATTAGCCATGGTGTGTTTGCCCTTACCTTGTTTTATGTGATCAATCAGCGCAAACGTAAAGTACCCGACACCAGTATTAAGTACTGGCAATTGGCTGCGGCAACATTGCTGTTACTGAATCTACTGTACTTTTTACCCGATAGTTTTTATCGCTCAGCACAGACCCCTTTATCCATAGCACTACCTGATAAAGGGATGCTATTAACGGCAGTTTTTATCTATTTTTATTTGCTGTCAGTAATCCAAGGTATGTTACTCAAGATATTACCATTTTTGAGTTACACTCACCTTCAACAACGCTGTTTGATTGACTTCTCTGCGATGCAGTTTATCCCTCATATGCATGAATTTTTAAATAAAAAGCATGGCTTAGTACTTTACTATATGCATATTCTCAGTGGGTTATCACTGTTGGCGGTACTATTTGAGCCGAGCTTATATATTGTCTTTGCTATTTTTCTGTTAGTTGAATTTGTATGGCTATTCGTCTTGATGGTGAAGTGTATGCGCTTATATTTTACCGTTAATCACAAAATCAACTTGTTCAATAACCCGTAACTGATTAGTATACTCAAACCACCTTTCGTAAGCTAAATAGGTCCTTTTATGAATACTGTCACCTTAGTTTCAGCTGAAAAATCATCACAGCTGATAACGCCATCAAAAGTTGTATGTATAGGTCGTAATTATGTCGATCATATCAAAGAGCTTGCCAATGAAATGCCTGATGAAATGGTGGTGTTTTTAAAGCCTAACTCAGCAATTAATACTGTGCTTACTGCTAAACATAACGACGATGTATTGCATTATGAAGCTGAGTTAAGTTTTCTTTACCAAGGTGGAAAATTCACTGCAGTAGCCCTTGGTCTAGACTTAACTAAACGC
>SDWK01000343.1 GCA_004195335.1 Shewanella sp. | reverse complement strand
TGATATCACCTGCAATTGCTTTCAGCTGATTTCTTAATTCACTAACAATCCCCCTGACCGTTTTGTCTTTAAATTTTATCTTTAAGCTTTCTTGCGTTTCTGAGCATCTAATAAAACGGCACCAATGATAATCATACCCTTGATAATTTGCTGCCAATATGGATCAACACCCAACATATTCAGCCCTTTATTCATCACACCGATAATCAAAGCGCCTACTATACACATAGGTACAGAGCCAACGCCGCCGGCAAGTGATACACCACCAATAACCGCTGCTGCAATAGCATCAAGTTCCCACATATTTCCGAAAGTGGGGTTACCCGCAAAAGCTCTAGAAGTAAGCATTGCACCAGCAAGACCCGCTAACACACCACATAAAACATAAACTTTTACCAAAGTGATCTCGACATTTACACCACAAATTCTTGCCGTATTAATATTGCCGCCAATCGCATACACATGACGGCCAAAGGTTCTTCTACTCATCATCGTATGACAAGCAATGGCAACTATGATGTAAATAATAACCAGACCAGGTATACCAAACACGGATGTGCCGGCAATAGAAGTGAAAGCGTCTGAGCTAGCATCAACAGGACGGCCATTACTGAATAATTGAGCAAAGCCGCGAGCCGCTGTCATCATTCCCAACGTTGCAATAAACGGAGGTATACGGCCATAGGCGGTAATCGTGCCGTTTATTAAACCGCAGAACCCACCGACGAACATAGCGCCACCAAAAGCAACAAGAGTCATGCCATACCCTTCGCTACCAGTAACTAACGTAGCAGCAACGACTGAGGCCAAAGCAACAATGGAACCCGTCGATAAATCAATACCTGCAGTGACTATCGCAAAAGTTACGCCGATAGCAATAATGCCAAACATGGAGACTTGTTCGAGAATACTAAAAATGTTCCGAAAAGAAGCAAAACCCTCAATGTTGAATGATAAGACTGTAAACAGCAGGATCAGTATTAGTACCATCCCGTATTTATTAAAAAGAGCCGAATAATTAATATCTCGGACAGCATTTGTTGTAGTAGCTATCATTGTCCTACTTCCTCAAGTTTAAAATTAGATTGTTCGTGTGGGTTAGAATTTTCGTTATTCTGTGCATGTTTAAGCGCCTGCTCCGCAGTATCACCTGCCGCCATTTCAAGAATAACTTCCTGAGTAGCATCGGCACGGTCAACAATGCCACTTTCGCGCCCTTCTGCCATAACCATAATGCGATCACTCAACGCCAAGAGTTCTAACATTTCCGATGAAATAATAACGATGGCTTTACCTGCCTTCGCTAACTCTATGATTAATTTATAAATCTCAGCTTTAGCACCAACATCTATTCCTTTGGTAGGCTCATCAAGGATTAAAATTTCAGGCTCCAACAACAACCAGCGGGCAATAAGGACCTTTTGTTGATTACCACCAGATAAGTTTTCGATGATAGTATCTACCGACGGTGTTTTTATTCTCAACTGATCTTTCTTTTCATTGGCTACAGCCGAGGCTAACCTATTAGAAACCAGACTATTTTCCAAATATGGCAACAAATCAGGCATAATCATGTTATCGGTAACGCTCATATTCAGCATTAAGCCCGTTTTCTTTCTATCTTCGGTTACAAATCCAATACGATGCTTGATAGCATCCATCGGCTTTTCAATAACGACTTTTTCTCCATGAATGAACAACTCACCGGACTCTGCTGGCTCATAACCAAAAATAGCTTCAACAACTTCACTACGTCCCGACCCAACCAAACCTGCGAAGCCAAAAACCTCACCTTTTCTTACGGTAAAGTTGATGTCTTCAAACTTACCAGGCAGAGTTAGATTTTTTACCTCTAACAAGGTTTCACCGATTTCAACCGTTTCGCGAGTGAACATCTCGTTCATTTCACGACCCACCATCATATTGATCATTTCTTCTTTCGTGATATCGGCAGTATTCTTAGTGCCTATATACTGTCCATCACGGATCACCGAGACTTCGTCACATAATTCAAAGACTTCGCCCAGTTTATGAGAAATGTAAATAATCGCGATGCCACGTTCTTGTACTTTTCTCACTATCTTGTATAGCCGATGAACTTCTGCTTCTGTTAACGCAGTTGTCGGTTCATCCATAATGATAATTTTTGCATCATAGGAAACCGCTGTAGCAATCGCCAATAGTTGTGCTTGAGCGACGGAAACTTCGGACATCAACTCTTCAACTTTCATCGGGATCCCAAGTTCTTCCAACACCTTATTGGTCTCAGCGTTCATTCGCTTTTGATCCATTAAGATGCCTTTAGTAAACTCTCTACCTAGAAAAAAGTTATCAGCAACAGACAAGTTTGCTGAAGGACTAATTTCTTGAGGAACCATAGCCAATCCCGAACGAATGGCATCAATCGGAGCGGCAGGTTGAAATGGTTTACCGTCTAAAAGAACGATTCCACCTGGGTCGGGGGTATAAATTCCATAAAGAATCTTCATCAGTGTCGATTTGCCGGCACCATTCTCCCCCATAAGTGCATGTATGCTGCCCTTACGAATACGTAGATTGACATTATCTAAAGCTTTAACCCCAGGAAAGGTCTTGCTTACATTTTTCATCTCTAAAATATAATTTGAGTTATTCACAGGTTTTCTTCTTTTTATCGAATAGGTTATGGTAAATTACGATCACGCTCTTTTGAGTCAATCGAACCTCTGTTAATCATTTGCTCACCGAGGAATATACCTTTACCAGACCATATTAATGAGGGGCAATACTTGCCCCCCGGCTCAGATTAATACTTTAAGAGATATGCATCTTTTTGTGCTTTGTCGACCAGTTCAAAATCAATCCAGTTCATTTTCTTAACCTTTTGACCTTTCGCTAGTTTGTAGGCAATTTCAGCACCTCCAAATCCTTGACCTTTTGCACTTTGAAATACGGTAGTGTCTAGCCCTTTACCTAAATATTCCAAAGCATCTGGCGTCGCATCAACACCTGAGATGATCAAATCTGCATCTGTTTTCCCAGATTTTCTAGCGGCTAATAATGCACCAATTGCCATTTCGTCATTGTTCGCCACAATCACATTAATTTCAGGGTGTGCTTGTAGTAAATCTTCAACAATTTGTAGTGCTTTAGCGCGATCCCAACGTCCTTCTTGCTCAGCAACAATTTTGATATTTGGATATTTTGCAAATACTTGCTTATTACCTTCAGTGCGGTTGATTTGGGCTTCGTGACCCAATGCGCCTAACAATAGTGCAACATGTGCTGGTCTTCCATCTAGTAGACCAACCACACTTTCAGCTTGAAGAATTCCGGCTTGAATAGACTCAGAGCCTACATAGGCATCGACCTTTTTCATGGTTTTTGCGTCAGGAACTCGATTAACAATAACTAAAGGTATACCTGCACGATTTGCTTTGCTGGCGATAGGTTTGACTATAGCGACATCGGTGGGCACAACTAATAAAGCATCTACACCTGAATCTATAAAGTTATCAACGTCATTTAACATTTTACCTGGGTCTTCATTTGCATCAGTCAATTTGATTTCAACATCAGCATGTTTAGCATCAAAATCACGTACACCTTCAAAAAGATAGCTCATCCATTTGTCGGCAAAAGACGGCATAGGGGCCCCAATAACCAATGTATCGGCTAAGGCAATGTTTGCAGTGGAAGTAAGTATTGCAGCGGCCAATAAGGTTTTTTTTATCGTTTTTATCATTTTTTTTTCCTTTTTTGCTTTGCTTGAATATCTGCGTAGTTACACCTGTCTCTTATAC
>SDWK01000335.1 GCA_004195335.1 Shewanella sp. | reverse complement strand
CTCGGGGAAGAAGCGATAACATCCGGGATCCATATGATGGTATCATCATTTACTCGCCTGCACCCAAATATCAGTATGACAAAAGCAAAGATGTATACATTTGTCCTGCTAAAGAAGAGCTACAGAACCGAATGCGAGTGGTAGAAAAAGGTGTAGAGCAGGATGTGTACTTTAATTGCATAACATGTAAAAACTGCAGCATTCGCGCTAAATGCACCAAATTAAAACACGAACCTCGGCGGATGAGGCGATGGATACATGAGGCAGATATTGAAGCAATGCAAGCAAGATTAGACGCTGCACCTGAAACAACGGTGATCAGGAAGCAAACGGTAGAACATCCCTTTGGAACCATCAAGATGTGGATGGGTGCTACTCACTTTTTGATGAAGCGTAAGCAAAATGTCAGTACAGAAATCAGTCTGCATATACTGGCTTACAATTTGAAGCGAATGATGTCGATTGTAGGAACAGCAGGATTAATATCAATGATAAAGACCTAATACCCACAATTCCTCTATCACGTGCATATTCCGGCCCAACGTGAACGGTCATTCTGGCCTAGTGTGAACACCTATTCTGGTTTTACCGTGAACAACCATACCGGCTTTAGCGTGAACGATTTCTGCTTATTTTCCGGAATGAGTGTTCACACCTAACCAGTACGATTCAACGCATTGATTATTAACATCATTTGATATGCTATTACCTTTTTCATTATTGAGGAAGGCAAATGGCAAACCAGAGGATCACAATGCGTAAAATTAGAGAAGTGTTGAGGCTACGTTTTGCTGCCCAACTTACCGTGAGAAAAATCAGTGCCAGTACCAAGATTAGCGTCGGTGGCATTCAAAAATTACTGACCAAAGCCAATAACCTATCATTGAGTTGGCCGTTACCCGACGAGTTAGACGATAGTCAGCTCGCAAAAATGTTCTATCCTCGTGCCGATACACGCAGTTCAAGCCGTTTTGAAATACCCGATTGGGCTGAAGTTCATCGTGAATTAAAACCCAAGGGAATGACCAAAAACCTCCTATGGCAAGAATATACCCAGCAATATCCCAACCGTTGTTATAGCTACTCTCAATACTGTGACCGTTATTTACACTGGCTTAAAAAGCAAAAGCGTTCAATGAGACAGCAGCATAAAGCGGGGGAAAAACTCTTTGTTGATTATGCAGGTAAAACCATGCCTATTGTTTGGCAAGTAACAGGTGAAGTCAGGTTTGCTGAAATATTTGTTGCTGTGATGGGCGCATCTAACTATACCTTTTGTGAGGCAACGTGGAGTCAAAAACTACCTGACTGGATTGGCAGTCATGTTCGTGCTTTTGAGTTTCTTGGCGGTGTACCTGAAATCGTGGTGCCCGATAATTTACGCAGTGGTGTGAGCAAAGCTTGCCGATATGATCCCGATGTTAACCCGAGCTACCAGCAATGGGCAGCCCATTATGGCACGGTTATCATTCCAGCAAGGCCAAGAAAACCACAAGATAAAGCCAAAGCCGAGGTTGGCGTACAAATCATTGAACGCTGGATTTTAGCAAGGTTACGCCATCAAACATTTTTTAGCTTATCTGAGCTAAACCACTGCATCAAAGCTTTATTGCTTGAGGTCAACCATAGGCCCTTCAAGCAGCTCAAGGGCACACGGCAATCATGGTTTGACTCTATTGATAAACCAGCACTGATGCCTTTACCCAAACAAAATTATCAGTACACCGAGATAAAACGGGTAAAAGTAAACATCGATTATCATGTGCAGTTCGACCAACACCATTACTCTGTTCCTCACCACTTAGTAGGCGAGAAGTTAGAGCTACATGCCACCGATAATTTGATTGAAGTGTACTTCCACAATAACCGCATCACCAGTCACGCAAGAAAGCACTATCCTGGCATGACAACCATCGCTGAGCATATGCCGGTTAGGCATGAAAAACATCACAAATGGACGCCTGGTAAGCTTAAGAATTGGGCAAGTAATATCGGCGGCGAAGTATTAACTTGGGTAACATCCTTATTGGCTCAAAAGCAACACGAGCAGCAAGCCTACAGTGTGTGTCTAGGTTTATTAAATTTAAGCAAAAGTTATGAATCACAGCGATTGAATAATGCTTGTGCCATCGCCAATAAACATAGCTTATACCGCCTAAAACACATCAAAGACATCCTCAAAAGTAATCAAGATAAATTGCCATCAGACACCAAAGAGCAGTTGTCTTTACTTCCCCAAAGCCATGAGAACATCCGTGGCCCTAAGAGCTTCCACTAATTTTAAGGAAAAATGATGATCGAACAAACAATTATCCAACTCAACCAGTTAAAACTCAGTGGCATGGCAAGAGCCTTAGCTAACCAGTTTGAGCAACCTGGCACCTATGAAGGCTTATCCTTCGAAGAGCGAATACAATTACTCGCTGATAGTGAAAGCCAAGATAGGGAACATCGGAAGCAACAGCGCTTACTTAAAGGGGCTAAGTTTAAGTTAGCCGCTAATGGGCAAGCCATAGATTACCTGCATCCGAGAGGATTAAAGCAATCTCAAATTGCATCACTGTTAAATTGCCAATGGATAAATAAAGCACAAAATCTACTGCTCACAGGCCCTTGCGGTACAGGTAAAACCTATATTGCCTGTGCCTTAGGGCACACAGGCTGTTTGAATGGTTACAGCGCTAAGTATTATCGGTTATCGAGGTTAATGTTATTACTGACACAAGCAAAGGCGGATGGAACCTACACCAAAGCGTTGCAAACGCTCGCCAAGATTGACTTGTTGATCTTAGATGACTGGGGGCTTGAGCCGCTAAAGGCTGCTCAACGAAATGACTTAATGGAAATTATGGATGACCGTCACGGTAGTAGCTCAACGGTGATCATTAGCCAACTACCAACAGAAGATTGGCATCACTCGATTGGAGATAATACGCTAGCTGATGCGATTTTAGATCGGCTAATGCACAACGCACACCGGATAAAATTAAAGGGAGAATCGATGAGAAAAAAACAATTAGAAATTGACGAGTGTGAACAGTTTAGTTAAAAATAGGCCTAGCCCAATACGTTGAATTTACGTGTTCACGCTAAAACCGGAATCAATGTTCACTTTCACCGGAATATGCAAGGGTAACAGTAGCAGCAACGACGCAAGTTGGAGTGGAAATTCGTTAGCTTTTCCGCGTATTCAAGGTGCCGATGTTTGTGGCGAAATTGTCGAAGTTGGTAGATTAGTCAAATCAAGTAGAGTGGGTGAACGGGTTTTAATAGAGCCTTGCTTGACTGATGTTAATGGTATGACAATTAATCCTCCTTGGTATTTTGGCTCTGAATGTGATGGTGGCTTTGCGGAGTACGTTGCTGTTTCATCTAAGCACGCTTATCACGTGAACTCTGACTTGAGTGATGTCGACTTGGCCTCTTTCCCATGCTCATATTCAACCGCTGAGAATATGCTGACTCGCTCACGAGTTACCAAAGGTGATCGTGTATTAATTTCGGGAGCTTCTGGTGGGGTAGGATCTGCTGCTATTCAATTAGCTAAAGCTCGTGGGGCTACCGTTATTGCATTAACAAGTTTAAGTAAAAGTAAGCAGGTGTTGGCACTTGGTGCAGATGAAGTCATCGTTAGAAATGCAAACCTGATAGATACTATTGGTAAAAATAGTGTTGATGTAGTGATTGATTTGGTCGCGGGCGAGCAGTGGCCTGATTTCCTAGAAGTGCTACGTCCTAAAGCTGTCTCTTATACACATCT
>SDWK01000065.1 GCA_004195335.1 Shewanella sp. | reverse complement strand
GTACTAACTAATTATTTAGCTAATGCTTCTTTTGCTTTCTCAACTAAAGTTGTAAATACAAGTTTATCAAAAACAGCGATGTCAGCCAGGATCTTACGATCGATTTCAATAGAGGCTTTTTTCAAACCATTAATGAAACGGCTGTAAGACAGACCATTTTGACGAGATGCCGCATTGATACGTGCAATCCAAAGTTGACGGAATTGACGTTTCTTCTGACGACGGTCACGGTAAGCATATTGACCAGCTTTAGTTACGGCTTGCTTTGCAACACGGTAAGTACGTGAGCGAGCTCCGTAATAACCTTTGGCTAGTTTAAGTACTTTCTTGTGACGAGCACGAGCGGTTACACCACGCTTAACTCTAGGCATTGTTCATTGCTCCTTTAATTAAGCGTAGGGTAGTTGACGTGCAATTGCAGGCATGTCAGCTTTAGATACTAAACATTTAGCACGTAAGTGACGTTTACGCTTAGTGCTCTTCTTGGTCAAAATGTGACGTAAATGGGCTTGCTTACGTTTGAAACCATTGGCGGTTTTCTTAAAACGCTTCGCTACACCCTTGTCTGTTTTCATTTTAGGCATTGCTAAAACTCCGCATTGGGACATTAATAAAACGCAAGGCGAGCAAAGACCTTAACAGCCCCTGCTACTTTTATTGTTGCCTTACTATTTCTTTTTCGGTGCGAGTACCATCACAGCTTGACGCCCTTCCATTTTCGGGAAAGACTCAACTACTGCTATCTCAGCCAAATCATCTTTGATACGATTCAAAAGTTTCATACCAAGACTTTGGTGAGCCATTTCGCGACCACGAAAACGCAGCGTTACTTTCGCTTTGTCACCGTCATCTAGAAAACGACTCAGGTTGCGTAGTTTTACCTGATAATCGTTTTCATCAGTACCGGGACGGAATTTGATTTCCTTCACCTGTACGATTTTCTGCTTCTTTTTTTGTTCTTTTTGAGATTTTGCTTTATCAAAAAGAAACTTTCCGTAGTCCATTATACGGCAAACCGGCGGCTCAGCGTTAGGGCTAATTTCAACTAAATCCACACCAGCCTCATCGGCTATTTCTTGCGCTTCTCTAATTGTTAGCAACCCAAGTGGCTCACCCTCTAGTCCGTTCAAACGCACTTCAGGAACACCAACGATGAGTTCATTAATTCTGTTCGGGGCCGCCTGGCGCCCTGCTGTTTTTTTGATCTTTATGACCTAGTCCTCCAACAAATTGAGACTACGGAGCGAAATTTGTTCATTTATCTTAGTCGCGAAATCTTCGATTCGCATCTTACCTAAATCAACACCATCTCTGTTTCGCACCGCGACTTCCTTATTATCCATTTCTTGATCGCCTACGACCAATAAATAAGGTACACGCCTTAAGGTGTGCTCACGTATTTTAAAGCCTATCTTCTCATTCCTCAAGTCTTTAGATGCACGAATTCCATTTTCTTTGAAGAAATTTACTACTTCATCGGCATAATCGGCTTGTTTATCGGTGATATTCATCACTACGACTTGCATAGGGGCCAACCAAGTAGGAAATTTACCCGCGTACTCTTCAATAAGAATACCCAGGAAGCGCTCTAATGAACCTAAAATAGCACGGTGGATCATCACTGGCGTTTGACGGCTATTATCTTCGGCAACATAAGTTGCACCAAGACGCCCTGGCAAAGCGTAATCCAGCTGAACCGTACCACACTGCCATGCACGATTTAGACAGTCATGTAGCGTAAATTCGATTTTAGGACCGTAGAAAGCACCTTCGCCCGGTAAAATTTCAAAGGCGATATCATTAGCAATCAGTGCTTGTTTAAGCGCTTCTTCTGCTCGGTCCCACATATCGTCATCACCGATACGTTTTTCCGGACGCGTCGATAGCTTAACGACGATCTCTTTGAAACCGAAAGTTTCATAGGTATCATATACCATCTTGATACAAGCACTTACTTCCTGCTGAACTTGCTCTTCAGTACAGAAAACATGGGCATCATCTTGAGTAAAGCCACGAACGCGCATTAGGCCATGGAGAGAACCTGATGGCTCGTTGCGGTGACAACAACCAAACTCAGCCATACGTAATGGTAGATCACGGTATGATTTAAGACCTTGGTTGAAGATCTGCACGTGACCTGGACAGTTCATTGGCTTAATTGCGTATTCACGATTCTCAGAACTTGTAGTGAACATCGCTTCTGAGTACTTGTCCCAGTGTCCAGAACGTTCCCAGAGTACACGATCCATCATCAACGGACCTTTTACTTCTTGATAAGTATATTGACCTAATTTTTGACGGATAAACGTCTCAAGTTCAAGGAACAATCTCCAACCATCGTTATGCCAGAACACCATGCCAGGTGCTTCCTCTTGCATATGATAAAGGTCGAGCTGCTTACCAATCTTACGATGATCTCGCTTCGCCGCTTCTTCTAAACGATTTAAATGTACTTTAAGTGCTTTTTTGTCAGCCCAAGCTGTACCATAAACACGCTGTAGCATCTTGTTGTCTGAGTTACCACGCCAGTATGCACCAGCCACACTCATCAACTTAAAGTTTTGGCAGAATTTCATGTTTGGAACATGAGGGCCACGACACATATCAACATACTCTTCATGATGATATAGCGCTGGTTGGTCATCCTTGCTGATATTCTCATCAAGAATGGCCATCTTGTAGATTTCGCCGCGAGCTTCAAACGTATCGCGAGCGACTTGCCAACTACCCACTCGTTTTTCAACGACATAATTGGTCTTAGCAAGTTCTGTCATACGCTTTTGAAGTGCGTCGATATCTTCCTGGGTCAGCTTATGCTCTAAATCGATGTCATAGTAAAAGCCATTGTCGATAACAGGACCGATAGCCATCTTGGCTTCTGGCCATAGTTGCTTGAATGCATGACCGAGTAGATGAGCACAAGAGTGACGAAGGATCTCTACACCCTCTTCGTCTTTTGCTGTGATGATAGAAAGCTCTGAATCGGTGTCGATGATATCGCAAGCATCTTTAAGTTCACCATTCACTCGACCAGCGATACATGCTTTAGCAAGACCGGGACCGATATCGGCAGCGACATCTAAAGTAGAAACAGGGTTGGCAAACTCACGTTTGCTTCCATCAGGAAGTGTAATAACAGGCATGAAAATTCCTTATCCAGTGGTGACCCCTACGTAGGGCCACTTGCTAATTAAATAATAAAAGAAAAGCACCAATGGGATAAGCCATTACAAGAGTCTTAATCACCTTAGGCACAAGCGCGTAATTCTACGAGATTTAGTCCTTGTTGCGCAAGCAAAACAGCTCGATTCAATCGTCAACTAATGGGATTTTCGTCTTAATTTTAGTGTCACCATAGTAAAACGTTATTGTCATCAATCCTTCACCGGCTCATTTTAATCTAAGTGCATCTTTAAACAGAGGAGATAGAAGATGATTGATTTATTAATACTAACCGGTGCACTACTTAATCCCACCCCTATCACGGCACAAAATACACCCAACAATATGTACAATTCACAACACAATAATGGGTTAGTAGAGCACAACATCGTAGATGGAGACCAAAGTTATTCCATCAATTTATTAACCAAGGAAATACATGCAGAGCTACAACATCAACTGGCACTGTTATTAGTTACAGAAACAACGCTGGAGGTTAATCAAAGCCCCCTTGATAATATTGCTATTTCGAATAACTATTAAAGGGTTAAACAGCTACTCAGGTCAGTGTCTGGATCCCCCCCTACTTAGCCGATATCCCCCAAAGAGGCAGATGATGACAAACA
>SDWK01000061.1 GCA_004195335.1 Shewanella sp. | reverse complement strand
ACATTCTGGATCGCGGTACACCCGGAACAGAAAAAACTCGCGCGGGTGAATAAGGTTTGGCAGCACTTAAAAAACCATGCGGCCGAGAACAGCGCCATGTTGATGGGAATGGCGTAGGCTATCGCTTCGATGCTTGGCGGGTCTGCCAAGAACCTATTTGATTACCCATGATCTTCAGCCATCACAGCAGCAAGCGATGCGCATACGTCTGCTTCTTTTGCGGGTCGGGTTTCAACCCGACGCATGCAGTACCGTTGTCGGAACAAATACCATCCCCAGTCCAACGAAGCCTAACTGGCCCGTCAATCCGGTCTGTGGAAGGTCTACACCAATGAAGACGGCTGGAGCCGCACCCAAACTCTGGATCGTTATCTGAGCCTTGAAACCCTCCCAAAACAGCCCTGCCGAAAGCAGGTGATTCGTACCGCCGAGTTCGCGCTGACCCATTGCCGCCAGGATTCCCGACAGGGTCAACGGCTGGAACAGGCGTTGGCCAGCTGCATCGGTTCTCGGCAGCCAGCTAGAGATCACCGCGAGTTTGAGTAAACACACCTCGGGCTGGTTTCAGCCCCCCAGCCTTGCCGATTTGATAAGCCGGTCGTCATGTGGGCAGCCGAGACTAGGCACCCCGCACCATTTCACCAACCAAGCAGTCCTGCCGCAACTACGCAATAACAATGAGTTAACTGTCCTCAGCAACTTTAACAGTGGTATATAACAACACCCTGGGGAATGTTTACTATCCTGATGTTGTGAAGCGCGATTGGTTGCAGGGGAAGGTAAATGAAGCCAAATAAGAGGTTCCTGATTGCTGTTGAAGGTTCACATTGTAGCGGCCAACGGGCTGGGAGCTGAGGATGGAATACTTGCTAGTAGGGTTTACGGATAAAAGACGAGTAATCATCGACGACGTTGATAGCGGTCAGTACACGGGGGATGTGATTGAGCTGGAAGCTGGGCACCACGACATAACACTTTCAGGCACGGAGGATTTTGTGCCGAAAAAAAAGCCCATTATCCTGCGGGACACCACGGAACTCGGCCCCATGGGGGTAAATTTTGAAAAAAAATAGGACCTTCATGCCCGTAATATCGGTGCTGATCCTTTGCCTGCTGACTGCCTGCACTCATTTTACGGAAAATGCCCCCCTCCACACGTACCAACCTCAAAGTGGCTACATCTATCCGGCACCCGTTGAAACGGAGGAGCAGGATAAACTGTATATCGCCCTGGCATTTTCAGGAGGCGGTACCAGAGCGGCAGCGTTTTCCTATGGTGTTCTGAAACAGCTTGAGGAAACACGCTTGCCGGGCCAGCAGGATCTGACGCTTCTTGATGAAGTTGACCTTATCTCCTCGGTATCAGGCGGTTCGTTCACCGCCGCCTATTACGGGCTGAATCATAAGAAAATATTTACAGATTTTGAGTCCCGATTCCTAAATCGTGACATCCAGGGAGAGCTGGTGCGCAAGCTCTACAATCCTGTGAACTGGTTCAAACTGGCCTCGCCCTATTACAGCCGCATCGACATGGCTCAGGAGCTCTATGATAAAACCGTTTTTAACGGTGCCGTTTTTAAAAATCTTGTCCAGCAAGGGCGTCATCCCTTTATTGCCCTGAATGCCACGAACATGACAACCGGTGCCCAGTTCACCTTCACCCAGCCCCAGTTTGACCTTATCGGCTCGGATCTGGAGCCATTAACGGTGGGCAGGGCAGTGGCAGCCTCGTCGGCCTTCCCGTTTCTGCTCTCGCCGGTATCGCTGCTTAATCACCCCTCTCCCGTTCACTATGAATTGCCGCGGGATGTGGTCAATGGTCTGAGAGATTTTGGCATCAACGACCGGCGCTATTTCTGGGCAAAAAACCGGGCAGAATATCAAGCTAACAAAGCGGCGCATCCCTACCTCCATCTGATGGACGGCGGGCTGTCCGACAATCTCGGGCTACGCTACATCATCGATGAATATACGCGCAGCTCGGGGCTTCTTTTCCAGCGCAAGGCTGCCATGCAGCACCTGGTGGTCATTGTGGTCAACGCCAAGACTCAACCGCCGGAATCCCTCGACCGGCAAGAAAAGTCGCCGGGGCTTATGGATGTCGCCTATAAAACCGCCACCGTCAGTATGGATAATTACAGTTTTGAGACGGTGCAGGTTGCCAAGGACCTTTTAACAAACAGTGCCAAGGCCCGCAAGAACATCGCCGCCTGCCAGAAAATTCTCGATGACCAGTGCGGCGGCCATAAAATTGCCCAAACCGGCCATAACTTTACTGTCCATTTTATAGAGTTGAATTTTCTACAGATAAAAGATCCAGCGCTCAGGGACAGACTCCTTGCCATGCCGACAAATTTTTCCCTTGAACCGGATCAGGTACAACTCCTTATAAAAACCGGCAGAAAGCTGCTTGTCGAATCAGATGATTTTAAAGATTTGTTGCAGTCACTCTCAAAAATCCGCACTGAAGATCGCTAAGTTGTAACATGCAAACATATTAACATTGAAAACAGAAGGTAGTAAATCAACAACTCTTACAGCTTGCAGAGGTTGGAGAGGTGTTAATGAAAAAGAAGAAGAGGAAAGAATCAGTGCAGATGTAGCACAATCGATTGCTGATATGATTCCTTTTGAAAGAGGGGCAAGTTGGTCACTGACTGATTGTTTCGAAGGAAATAGAAAAAAAGACAGAAAACGTATCACTCAGTTGATAAATGTTGTTGCTGAGTACGATGGGTTAAAGGAAACAATGCTATTGATAGAAGGACTAGTGTGTGGTCGCTCTATTCACGCCTCAGGAGTATATATCTTTGAAAATGGGTACTTAGCTCAGAATGGTAGGATGAGAGCACCAAATGGTGATTATATTACCACATATACTATGAAGATTTCAGATTTACTTGGTGGATTAAAAGTAGACTGTTTAACAATCAAGGCCTTAGATAAGATTCATAAGGCAATGGATTTATTGATGGAATATGGTAAGATTCAATGGCAAGGCACTATCAAAGCAACTTATAATAAATATATTCACCCTGATGTATTAGAACTTGAAGCACCTGAGATGTGGAAGATGATTGCTGAGAACACTTTAATAGATGCATTCCAATTCGATACTGATGTTGGTAGTAATGCTGGTATCAAAGTAAAACCTACAAGTATACCTGAGATGGCTGTAGCTAACTCTCTAATGAGACTTATGGGTGAACATGGAGCAGAGCAACCAATAGACACTTACATCCGTTACAAGGCCGATATATCGCTTTGGTATAAAGAGATGAGAGACTGGGGATTGAATGAAGATGAGATAGCAATACTTGAGAAACATTTGCTACCTTTATATGGTGTAGCTGATACTCAGGAAGTTGTTATGGAAATGACAATGGATATAGGCATTGCTAGTTTTGATGTTGTCAAGGCAAACAAGATGAGAAAGGCCATAGCTAAAAAAGATGAAGAATTACTAAATTCAGTGAGACAACTATTTTATTCTCATGCGACTGAAAGTGGAACAAGGAATGAACTGGTAACTTATGTTTGGGAAGTTCAAATCAAACGTCAGCTGGGGTACAGTTTCAGTAAGAATCATACAAATCCATATTCTGCCATTTGTGTTCAGGAGTTAAATCTTGCACATAGGTTCGATAAAATATTTTGGAATACTGCTTGTCTGACAGTTAATGCTGGAGCAGATGAGAACAATGCCAATAATAAGAATACTGAATATGGTAAGATTGCAAGTGCAATTGGTCAGATACAAAGACGAGGCCAACAAGTAGCATTGCCTCATAT
>SDWK01000059.1 GCA_004195335.1 Shewanella sp. | reverse complement strand
GTTGATGTGTTGGGCTTCGATGCCTGCATCGATCACATCAGCGCCAATTTCAACCAACACTTAGCCACGGCCTGTCCCAACGGGATCGATATCTACTTTGAGAACGTCGGCGGCAAGGTGTTCGACGCCGTCCTCCCCCTGCTGAATCCGTCCGCACGGATTCCGGTGTGTGGTCTGATCGCCCACTACAACGATCCCGCACTGCCAGCCGGGCCGGATCGTTTGGGTCTGTTGACCCGCACGCTACTAACCAAGCGGATCAAGATGCAGGGGTTCATCATTTTTGACGATTACGGCCATCGTTACGGTGAGTTCTATAGCCAGATGAGCGCTTGGCTCAATGACGGCAAAACCATCTTCCGCGAAGACATCGTCGACGGCTTGAAAAACGCATCGCAAGCCTTCATCGGCCTCCTTGAAGGAAAAAACTTTGGTAAGCTGGTCATTCGCGTTGCGAAAGATTGATTCACTCACTTCATCAGGAGTAAACATGGAAATATTGATGGTACTGACCCCACACGACAAACTCGGCACCACCGGCGAAAAAAAACCGGTTTCTGGTTGGAAGAATTTGACGCAGCCCACTATGTGTTCAAATACGCTGGCGGCGAAATAACCTTGGCTTCACACCTCGGCGGCCAACCACCACTCGATCCGAAAAGCGATGTGCCTGATTTTCAGACCGAGCCCACCCCAGCTTCAAAATCAGCAATTTTATCCAATCGATATTCGGTGGCCCTTCTCTGAAAAGAGAATAACTTGCAAATTAAACGAATCACAAAGCAAGATCATTCCACAATACGTGAGCATCTCCAAGCAGCCTTAGTGTTCAAATTTTCAATCAAAAGTTCATCTTGAGATTCAAATTCTGTGTGCAATATCAAAACTTCAGATAACACGATCTGACCCTCTCCCGCCCGAGCCCATGAACCAACTCGAGCATCTCCCAGCACAGCTTCCTGCTGTATTATTTGGCCATTAGATTCAAAAAAGATGGTATGGGTGAAGAGGTTATTGGTGCAACTCCATTTGCCGATAATTTGGTCACTCGACAGCTGGGTGGGAGGATTTGAAGATATTTGATTTCTCAAGGCCTGTAGCTCATCACGCATCTCAACCAGATCTCCTTCTAACTGCATGATCCGCTGAGAATTCTCACCTATTTGCTGTTCCCAAGGGACTTCTGCCACAGAGATAGAGACGGTATACAGGATCAAGAAGATGGTCAGAATACTTGTTTTCATATGTCCTCTTTTCTTCAGTAATATAGAAACAGTGCGCTCCATAATATATGGAGACACACTTCCTTCTAAATTTTCACCCTATTTATTAATCTCCAGCAATCGCGCCTTGTTTTAATCATCCTGACGAGTTTCAATGCTGATAAGGAGATTGTCAACAGGATTATCGGCTACTACCACCCGGAAGGTTGGGGCAGACGGTCCGATAAATCACCATCAGTAAGACACTCAAGCGGCCAACTCGAATTATCGGGTTGGCCGTTCTTGCTTTGCAGGAATTGCTCGCTGAACACTTATTTCGCCATCAAAATCAATATAGGACAAAATCCAATACTGCCGACGCCTAACTTACCCGGTGTCCAAAAATTGGGCAGCAGGTTAAACGGTCTAACACAATTCTTTGATTTTCCTCTCAAACCAGTCGTAACGATTGGTGTTCAAAATGCCGAACGTTACGTTTCTGGTAAAACCGTGAAGCCAAGCCCTCCAGACACAGGTGCCTAATGTTCTAAGCTTTCGATCATCAAATCATTTAACAATGTCAAAAAGTCGATGTCGCTTAAGGTACCAACATGGTTGTTATTGAAACCATACATTCTTGACGCCTCAGCTTGAAGCATTAACGGTATCTGGCGATCCAGAGTAACGACCCCATCTCCATTCGTCTTCTTCTCGAAGGAAAAGACTAGGTGATATGGAATGTCTTCGGGCCACTTCCAGTCAAGGATTTCTTTTAAGAAGTTGCTTCCTGGAGCCACGTCATTCCAGGAGGGAATGACGATTGGTGAATGGTCGACCCCCGCTTTTGCACTCAGCATCCCCCCCATAGGACTGTTGATAGTCATCACGAATTTCAAATTTTTCGATAATGCAGGATGCTGTTCTCGATATTTTTTGACAAATGAGCGTGTTACTAACCCACCCATGCTGTGGGCAACCACATTGAGTTGCTTAAAGTGATATTTTAGCTGCAAAGAAACTACTGCTTGCAGAAGGTATTCGCTGATCATATCTAGTTCAAAACCGGTCGCATAGAAGAGAATCCATGGCTGGAATTTTCCCATATCAATACTATCAATAACCGCCTTCCAGTCTGTTGGCCCTCCATTGGCACCATGAACAAACAGCACTGGAATCTTGTCCGCTTGATAGTTTTGCAGGAAAAGCAGCCCCCCACCAATTTGCTCAAGGAAGTCGATAGGGCGCCAAAATCCCATCGAATAATTATCGCGTGTGAATACGGGATCCTCCAGCGAAATAACTCGCCCTATATTTTTAAAGATAGTCGCAGTATCGTTCATCGCCTTTAAAGCGCTTGTCGTTTCTGGGAGAGGGGCAGTGATATTAATCGATCTGGCAATGGCCGCTCCCTCCTGTGAAACGGTCACTATTTGTGGCGCTCCAGAAAAGTTAGCGGGTTCATCTTTTTGGTACCGTCCATCGTCATTCTGATCTATGAAGGCAGCAAGAAAATATCTTCCAGGAGCGACGTAGAATCGATACTCCCCGTTGGCAGATGCGACCTTCTGCTCTTTAAAAATCGGCTCACCGTTATCATCACCATAGAGCAACACAATGACGGTTCCGGTTTGAACCTCTGACAGATTTACAGCACCTTGTATGGTTCCTATATTCTTAACGATTTCGGACTGCTCGCTACTTTTCAACAACGAGCAACCAGACAGAGTGCCCCACAAAATCGCGATCGTCAGGATGATGATAGTGTTGTTGAATTTCCCCACACATGGCTCCTTAAATTTTGACCCGATAAAAAAGCCTGTAAAGCGTTGGATCAAATAACAGGGTCAATACGGTTGCGAACAGCAGGCCAAATATTATGCTGATTGCCATCGGTTCCCACATCCGCCCCCACCAATCCAGAGTGGGATCAGACCGAAAGAGGTGGTGGCAGTAGCTAAAAATATCGGTCGAAAACGTTGTAGTCATGCGGCAACGATAGCCTCTTCCACTTAAGAACCGATCGTCAGAACCCTCAAGCACAACGACGGGGCTACTCTCTGTATGATTTATTGATTTGGTGTATGCCATCCATTATAACATTTTCCAAGATTAACCCTCCTATAGAGTACGAAAATCCCACGAATACCAAATCGTGGGATTTTCTTAGTTTGCGACACTAACCGGACACTTTTTACTGCAATGCGCGTCTCACGGTACTGCTCGATTCCATTGGTACAACAGCGAGCATCTGCATAGTGAGGTTAGCTTCGTGAAACCGGATGATCGGCACTATGGGCAAGGGCTCGTTAAATTGAGCAAGAGAAAAGAGGTTTACGAGCAGGCCCGTCAAAAGACTCCCGAACGGTGGGCTCGGCAAACACGCAACTGGGAGGCAGTCGACAAAGTTCGACTAAACCCTGAACGGAAAAGGCCCCAGAAGAGGCCCCCCGTTCGGAAGCCGCATGATGAGACAGAGGTGACAACTATCTTTACACCCACCGCTACCGACAATTGCGGGCTTAATCACTTTCGATAACTGTCCAACAAGTGGGCACTTGTCGGAATCAGGCCGGTCAGAACTTACTATTTT
>SDWK01000058.1 GCA_004195335.1 Shewanella sp. | reverse complement strand
GTTTAATGCCATGTCACCATTTGGTTCGAGAGAGCCGGGTATGGTTGGAGCCGCTATCGAAAGCCGGGATGCTTGGTGCGGCTTAATTGTCGATGGACACCATGTTCATTCGGCTGCGGCTAAGGTGGCTATCTACGCAAAGCCCAGAGGCAAGGTGATGCTAGTTACCGATGCCATGCCTCCTGTCGGTCTGGATAATGAAGCGAGTTTTGAGCTCTTTGGTACTCAGGTAATACGCCAAGGTGATCGACTAAATGCACTCACCGGTGAGCTTGCTGGTTGTGTGCTCGACATGGCTGGTGCAGTGCGCAATACCGTTAATATGTTAGGAATTGATTTAGACGAAGCCATAAGAATGGGCTCTCTCTATCCAGCGCAATTTTTAAATCTTGATAAGCGGCAGGGCCAGCTATCAGTAGGCAGTCGAGCAGACCTTACCTTACTCAATCATCACATCAAAGTTGAACAAACCTATATTGGTGGCGAACGTGTGTTTTAGCATTCGTTATTGAATCAGTTTAAGCCCCGGCAGCGATGCTGTCGGGGTTTTTTGTTATACAAAGACAAAAAATAAAAAGAATAAATTAGGAAGAAGTCATGGAAGTTGCTCAAGCTAAGGTCTCCAAACGTCGATTAATGTCTCTCGATGCGCTTAGGGGCTTCGACATGTTTTGGATTTTGGGTGGTGAAGCCCTATTTGCAGGCTTGTTGGTCTGGACCGGTTGGCAGGGCTGGCAATGGGCCGATGCCCAGATGCATCACAGTGAGTGGCATGGATTTACCTTTTACGATCTCATCTTTCCACTATTCATTTTTCTATCGGGAGTGGCATTAGGTTTATCGCCAAAGCGATTAGATAAGTTACCTATTGCTCATAGAATGCCGCTGTATAAACATGCTGTTAAGCGTTTATTACTGCTACTTTTCTTCGGTATTCTCTACAACCACGGCTGGGGAACGGGTGCCCCGGTTGTACTCGATGAAGTTAGATATGCAAGTGTGCTTGGTCGAATTGCTTTTGCCTGGTTTTTTGCCGCTATCTTGGTATGGCATACCTGTTTGCGTTCGCAAATAATCATCATGGTTGGGATTTTGATTGGCTATGCAATCCTGCAGTTATTTTTTCCGGTGCCAGGGTATGGGGCTGGGCATTTCACACCTGAAGGTTCTATTAATGCGTTTGTCGATACTCATTTTCTTCCGGGGATCACTTACCAGAACCGTCCATTAGATCCTGAGGGGATCTTATCAACACTCCCTGCCGTAGCTAATGCGCTAGCGGGTGTGTTTGTCGGACATTTTATCGTTAAACCTCATCCTAAAGGTGAATGGTTTAAAGTGGTTTATATGTTAGTCGCAGGTGCTGCCTTAGTGGGACTTGGTTGGCTGTTTGATTTGATTGTGCCGGTAAATAAGGATCTATGGACCAGCTCATTTACCTTGGTAACCATAGGCTGGAGCTTAATTCTGCTCACTGTTTTCTATGCCATTGTCGATCTACTTAAGTGGCAGGTAATAGCTTTCCCCTTTGTTGTTATTGGGTGCAATGCCATCATTATTTATCTTGGCTCTAGTCTTATTAATTGGAAATACACCGCACAAGGTCTCTTCGGCGGTATTATCGACGCTACCCCCGCAGCGGGGCAACAACTGGTCGCCGTTATTTCACTGTTGTTTGTACAGTGGTCACTGCTATTTTGGATGTATAGGCGAAATATTTTCATTAAGGTTTAAGCCTATAGCATTAGAATTTGTTACTGATTTAGTGTGTAAAAACAACTGAACGCAGGGTTTAATGTTAAAAGAATGAAATGACAGCGTTGTCTTTTTCGTGTTTCTGTTTTAACATCAGTGAAACAAAGCGGTTTAAATTAACCCGTGAATAGCGAAATTTGACCGTGTTGAACCACAGATTGATTTGAGTAAGTGAGATTAACCGTACTGTATTCCACAATTAAATATTATAAGAAGCAGGCTTATGGAAATGACAATAAATAGTGATAAGAAGCGCAGTAGCGTTCTCCCGATGGTGATAGTCGCAGTGCTCTTTTTTGTGCTGGGGTTTGCAACCTGGCTCAATGGCTCATTGATGCCCTATCTGAAACAGATCCTTCAATTAACTCCGCTGCAAGCCTCATTAATTTTATTTTCATTTTATATTGCAGTGACCTTTACCGCACTACCTTCAGCCTGGTTAATACGAAAAGTGGGTTATAAAAATGGCATGGCGCTGGGGATGGGCGTCATGATGATAGCGGGTTTACTATTTATTCCCGCTGCTAAGACGCAGGTTTTTGCCTTGTTCCTTTTTGCACAGCTAGTGATGGGCGCGGGTCAGACTCTACTTCAAACCGCTGTGAACCCCTATGTCGTACGCATTGGTCCTGAAGAGTCTGCTGCTGCACGTGTAAGTGTGATGGGAATACTAAACAAAGGTGCCGGAGTTATAGCACCTATGGTATTTACGGCTCTTATCTTAGACAGTTTTAAAGATAGAGTGGGAACAGAGCTGACTCAGCTTCAAATAGATGAGATGGCCAATGGCTTAGTGATGCCATATTTGGGAATGGCCCTGTTTATCGGTTTATTGGCATTAGTCGTCAAGAAATCACCTCTGCCTGAATTGTCAAAGGAAGATGATGACAGCGAGGCCAACAGTAAAGGCCATATAAGAGAAGCGTTGTCTCATCCTAACTTGGCATTTGGTGTCGCGGCGTTGTTTTTCTACGTTGCAGTAGAGGTGATTGCGGGTGACACCATAGGGACATTTGCATTGTCGTTAGGGGTTGAAAGTTATGGCGTGATGACCTCATATACTATGATCTGTATGGTGCTTGGTTATACATTAGGGATATTGACCATTCCCCGTTTTATCTCTCAGCCAAAAGCTCTGATGATCTCGGCCATACTGGGATTACTGCTAACCTTAGGCATTGTATTTGGTGACAACGAATCCTACGCCATTGCAAACATCCTCTTAGTGCCATTTGGCGGTGCAGAGCTGCCCGATACCTTGCTAATGATTGCTTTTCTTGGCTTGGCTAACGCAATAGTTTGGCCGGCGGTCTGGCCACTAGCGCTATCAGGCATGGGTAAATTAACCAGTACCGGTTCTGCATTATTGGTTATGGGTATTGCTGGTGGAGCTTTTGGTCCACTATTTTGGGGACTGACAAGTTCTGTCTCATCTCTGGGACAGCAGGGCGGTTATATGGTGATGTTACCCTGTTACCTGTTTATCCTCTTTTATGCGGTCAAAGGCTATAAGATGAAAAGCTGGTAGTTACTCGCGTCAGTTACTAGCACCAGTTATTCGTGATCGATAAACACGGTTAAACAGAGGAGCCTTCGGGGCTCCTTTTTTGTGTCTATCCATACAGAGAACTCTTGATAGGTATATAAGGGGTGCGAAGTGAGGGCTCGAGTGCAGGGGATACCTAAGGAAGCTTAATATAGAAGTAATGCTTGTGGAAGGAGAGCTGACAAAGAGTGTGTTTTATTGCCCTTCACTCTTAACAAATAGAAAGAGAAAAAATATGGTGCTGGCACCAAGAGTCGGTTCTTTATAATAGAAGGGGACATAACAGAAGGGGACCTATTGCTGCTCTTGGAATGAGTAAGTCAGTTGCTCTACCAACTGAGCTAAGCCGGCTTGATTTTAGATAGGAAAGTATCAGATACAAAAAAGCCACTCAAAAGAGTGGCTATTCTGTATATGGTGCCGGCACCAATAGTCGAGGTTCTTGTGTGGGGAGACCTACTGAAGTTTCTAGAATGAGTAAGTCAGTTGCT
>SDWK01000870.1 GCA_004195335.1 Shewanella sp. | reverse complement strand
TTTTTTATACCGATCGGTCTGATTGCCGGCTACCTCGCCTTTACCTGTGCCCGCCAGAAATACACCGGTGCGGCTTTCCTGATGGGTGGCGTGTCGGCGGTCTGCTTGGGCATTTCTGTGGTGATCGTTGCTGCTGGAGTCTTTTTCGTTAAGGTGACTTAGATCTGTAACTCTTCTATCTGCTGAAGATTCTTGAGGTTATGAGCTGATTTGTTTGCTGATAGTTAAGGGCTGTGGTATTTTGGCCCCCTTGAGAGATTGACTTAATGAGGGGCAAGCAGATGCTGGGGAAATTAAAATAGATAATTGAAAAGGCGCTTTCGGTCATTGGACCGAGGCGCCTTTTTTGTTGGTTTTGTTGTTCGCAGAATGGGGTTATCGGGGTGAGAAAGAAACTAGGGACACTTCCCAGTTTTCTGTCATTACCAGGAACTCTTCACCGTGAATGCGGGAAGTGTCCCTGGTTTGCTTTCAGAACGTGCTCACCTCACCCTACTCGATGAGGCGGCAGGTGGGACTCTATCAGCCAATTAAGTGTGTTTTTTGATCCTCTAACTGTTAGGTCCCGCAGTTTTGTTGCCGTGGGTGGTAACAGGGGTATTCGGCGTTATAATCGTTGCAGAGGGTCAATTCTGCTGCGGGGGGAAGTGGTGCGACCGTAAGTTCAAGCTGCGCTTTCAGAGAGCGGAAGTTTTTAGGAATGGTTTTATCGAGGAGGCCGTCGTGGATAAAACTAGGATATTGATCGTTGATGATGTCGTACAGAATGTTCAGTTCCTCGGAACTCTATTGCAGGATCAGGGCTTTCTGATAAGTATTGCTCAGGATGGTGCGGGTGGTTTGAGGGCCGCTAGGCAGCTAATGCCTGACCTTATTCTGTTGGATATCATGATGCCGGGAATGGACGGCTATGAAACCTGTCAACAGCTGAAACAAAACGATAGGACCAAAGATATACCTGTTATTTTTTTGACGGCTTTGTCTGGGATTGTTGACATGGTCAAGGGTTTTAGGGCCGGTGCTGTTGACTATATTACCAAGCCGATTGAAGCGGAGGAGCTTTTAGCTCGGGTAAATACGCATTTAACTCTGAAAAGGCTTCGTTCTGAACTTCAAGAAAAAAATATAGAGCTAAAAGAACATCGGAATAACCTTGCAGAGTTGGTTCAGCAGAAAACAAAAAGTTTGTTGGCAGAAATCAAAGAGAGAAAGAGGGTTGAGGGTGAGCTTAGGGATACGAAAAATTATCTTGATAGTATTCTGAACTCTATCCCTTCAGCTTTGATAGGAGTTAACAGGAATAACTCAATAGTTCATTGGAACAGAAGGGCCGAGAAGCTTTTTAGTTTGAAATCTGACAAGGCAAGAGATAAGAATCTTTATGATATCGTCCCATTGTTGATAGAATATGACAATACTGTTTCTGGTGTTAGCGTTTCAAGAAAGTGTGAATTTTTCTATAAACAAAATATTGTTTATGGATCTGATGCGCTCTACGACTTGTTATTTTATCCTTTGGTCGATGAAGTTAATAATGCATTGGCCGGGGTTCTACAAAGTACGCAGATCATCAAGGGAAGGCTCTTTGGTCACATCAAGGAAAATATTCAGGTTGCGGAAGAGCTTGGCCTCGATCTTGACGTGCTGGGGCAATATTTAACGCGAAGAAGGCTTTTAGCTGTATTTGAACAGTTGGTGAGTTCTGGTGAAATGGCTGGGAAAATCGTTTCCAGCATGCTTGAGTTTAGCAGGAAGAGCCAAAGTGAAAAGCAGGTCTGTAGTGTCCATGACATTATAGAGGATTCCATAAGGATAGCCGCCCTCTATACCCCGAAGAAAAAGTTTGACTTCAGGCAGATAGAAATCATTCGTGATTATAGCAGTGACTCTGGTGATGTCTTGTGTGTCAGGCTTGAAATACAGCAGGTTATCTTGAATCTGTTGAAAAACGGCGCTGAGGCGATGAGCGAGAAAATTTCCGACGGCTATTTTCCTGAATTTCGTATCCGCACATACAATCAGGATAATTCTTTTTTCTTGGAGGTTGAGGATAATGGGCCCGGGATCGACATGGAACAGTGCCGTCGGATCTTTGACCCTTTTTATACGACCAAAGAGGTTGGTGTCGGGACTGGATTGGGTTTGTCGGTTTCCATGCACCTGATAAGAGACAATCATGGGGGGAGTATCGAAGTTGATTCTGTTTTTGGGGAACACACAAAGTTTAAAATTGGTTTGCCGCTTAAAGGGGATGACTCGCCACTATGAATCCATTTTTATGAGGTTAAAAAACCTTTTTTTATTTGACAAGATAGGCACCAAGGTTGCGTTTCCGATGGCTGTTATTACGGTTTTGGTTTTGGTCCTGGGTCTTGTCAGTTATCTGATGAATGCCAGAATCTATAGGGAAACCACGGCGGTCAGTTCTCGACACCTTCCAGGAGTGGTAAACGCCGTCAGCATGCAGAACGTCCTCAGCGACATGAACTCGAATGTCCTCGAGTATGTGCTGGGAGAAGCTGATGAAAAGGAGGAGTTCGAGAGAAATCGGGCTCTGTTTCTCGAGCATTTTGTGAATTTTAAAAAATCCTATAAAGAGGATTCGCTGATTATTCAAGAGATCGGCAACCTTTTCAATGACTACTACGGGGGAGCACGAGCGGAGATTCTTAACAAGTATGAACCGGCCAATGAGGAGTGGGCCAGGCAGCGTACTGATGCACTGATAACCAATACCGGTTTTCAGCTTGAAGAGCTGTTGACTGAAATGAAGGACAGTGAGATAGCGGATGCCGGTTCAAATCCGGTATTAGAGGTGGTCCTGATGGATGATTTGCCGGGGGTGACCTATTATTTGGAGCTCGTCGATGAGGCAGAAGATATGATGTCGAGCCTGAGTCAATACGTCAATGGCAATATCGAAATGGCTCTGGCTTTTGATGAGAATACTCAGGATTTTGAGAAGTTCCTGGCGTTATTGAAACCCTTGGAGGAGAAAGCTGAAGAGGTAAGGAAAATCAAAGAGATAGAGTCGCTTTACAGGGTTCTCCGTAACGGTACCCTGGAGGTGTTTTCCGGCTACAAACCGCAAAATAAGCTGCACGCCATCCAGACAATCGATAGCCTTGAGCATCAGGTCTACAGCCGACTGGAGGGTACCCTGACAACTATTGCCGTCGAGTCGGATCGAAGCGCCGGTTTTGCCTTACAGGCCTTGCGGGATCAAACCTCTCAGACCAACCGCTTACTGGTTGCCCTGCTTAGCGCAATTATTCTGATCAGTGTCACCATCAGTATCTATATCTACCGGACAATTACCAGGCCAGTCGCAATTATGAGTTCTGCTTTGCGCTCCCTGGCGAGCGGAACGCTTGATCGTGCTGTTCCATATACAGGTCGGCAGGATGAAATTGGTGATTTGGCCAGGTCGTATGATGTTTTTCGGAGAAATATCGAAGATCGGATTGTGGCCGAAAAGTTACTGGAGGAGGAAAAGGAAAAGGCCGAAGCGGCTAATCGGGCTAAAAGCGAATTCTTGGCAAATATGAGTCATGAAATCAGAACGCCGATGAATTCGATTTTAGGCTTTACCCAAATCATGCAGCAGAAAGTCAGTGATAAAACAATCCTTCGCTATATAGATACAATCCATTCCAGCGGCAAGACACTGCTTAATTTGATCAATGACATTTTGGATCTCTCCATCGTTGAGGCCGGAAAAGTAAAGCTTCAATATGGGGCTGTTTCTGTGAGGCATCTGATTCGTGAATTGGATCTGGTTTATCGGCATGAAGTTGAAGGGAAGAAGTTACAACTATTGGTTGATATCCCGACGGATATCCCAGAATCGCTGCTGCTGGATGAAGCAAGGTTGAGGCGGGTTCTGATTAACCTGCTAAGCAATGCCGTAAAGTTCACCGGCGAGGGTTATATCAAGGTCGGCGTTTACCATAACTATCCCGAGTCGACTAATCAGAGCATAATCGATTTAACTTTTTATGTTGAGGATACGGGGGTTGGGGTTGCCAGGGATCAGAGGGAACTTATTTTTGAAGCATTTGAGCAGCAGAAGGGGCAGAAAATAAGCGAATATGGCGGCACCGGGCTTGGTCTTGCGATTACTGAAAAGCTTGTCAGGTTAATGGGTGGGGTGGTGACGCTGGAGAGTGAGAAAGGGGGGGGCAGTGTTTTTAAGGTTGCCTTGCCGGGGGTTGAAATCTGTTCCACCAGCGCAAATCATGTGCCCGATGGAGATTCTAGCGAAACGAATATTGAGTTTTTGCAAAGCAAAGTTTTGCTCGCAGATGACATAAAATATAACCGAGAATTGATCATTGATTTTATCGGCGAGTCTGAAATTGAGTGGATTGAGGCTAGCAATGGCGAAGAGGCCATCGCTATGGCTCGTAAACATCGCCCGGACTTGATCCTTTTGGATATGAAAATGCCGGTGATGGACGGCTTTGTTGCGTCGGAAACGCTGAAGAACGATAAAGATTTAGGGGATATTCCGATCATAGCCGTCACCGCTTCGGCCCTGAAGAGCGACGAAGATAAAATCAGACAGTATTGTTCCTCCTATTTGCGCAAACCTGTTTCAAGAAAGGAATTAACGGTGGAGATGGCGAAGTATCTGCCTTGCGACAAGATGGGGAAGTTGGCAAGCGGGGATGTCGCGCTTGAACAGGGGGAAGTGATGCTAGATCGTGAAGCGCTGAGCAAAAATTCTGAACTGGTTCCGTTGTTAAAGAATCAATATTTAGTAATAGGGAGTCTTTTGGAGACGGTTTCCATCGACAGGGTTGAAGCGTTTTCTAGCGTACTAAAGGAGTATGGTTTGAAGTACGATTCGCAAAATATCATTGATATCGGCGAAATGGTTGCCTCCAAAGCCGCAACTTTCGATGAGGAACGAATCAAGGATTTCTTGGTTAAATTAAGAGAACAGCTAAAGGACTTGTAGCTTATGTGGTTACTTGTCTTGGTGAATCCTGTCAGGGGATGTAAGGCGTCTGATGAGCCAGCGACTAGGTAAAGAATCGATTGGCCAGAGACAGGTACATATCACGCAGCAATCGTGCCGATTTATAGGGCTTTGTTTTGAGGGTTTGCCAGATTTCACGGCGAAGGAACAGGGGGCTATATCTTTTGGGATACGCAACCGAAAGTAATCGCAGGGTCACATCTTAAATGTTAAATATTCGTTGCCGCACTCTGCCCACCAGTTCTCGCAACCCCTCACGCTCAACCAGCTTTACTGTTTTGAGAAGAAGCCAGGTTTGATCCCGTAAGTTATTCTCAAGGGTGACCGTATTCTACGAGTAC
>SDWK01000864.1 GCA_004195335.1 Shewanella sp. | reverse complement strand
AGATGTGTATAAGAGACAGGTCTAAAGGTTTGGGTGATATAGCAACACCATTTTCATCCGAATATAGCATCATGCCCGGCTCAATGATAACCCCATCGATATCGAGTAAAATGTTGACCTCTCCTTTATCCAATTTAACCGTCTTAATCGGATTTTCGCCAAGCGCCTTAATACCAATATCCATCTTTTTAAGTGCCCCCACATCCCTCACACAACCATTAATAACAATACCTTCCCAGCCATTATCTACAGCACTCAAAGCAATTAAATCACCGAGTAGCGCTCTTCTCATTGACGCATCACCATCGACGACGAGCACTTTCCCCTTCCCTGCCGTTGCCAGCATCTGTTTCACTTTTGAATTATCTTCAAAGCACTTAATCGTGACGACCTCGCCCCAGAATATGCCTCTCTTTCCATACTGTTTAAATTTAGTTGATAAAAGTAAAAGTTCATCAGAAAAGTGATCAAATAGATCAGGTAACAGATCATTCATGGGAAGCTCCGGATGATAATGAAGGTTCAGATTACCTGCTACATCATCACCTAACAAGATGAACCTATTATTTTTACTGGTTTTTTCAACCTGTTATATGGAACTCTATTTAAGCACGGGTTAAGTTCTGACTCTTTCTTGCTTCACTCAAATACAAAAAACCAGGCTATAAGCCTGGTTCTCATTACTCGAGTTCCCTTTACGGGTTAAATTTTAAAACTTGATACTAAGCTGCTCAACTCTGTTGAACCATCCTGTATCTGTTGACTCGAATTGCCAATTTGAACACTCTTCTCTTGGTTCTCTACCGAGATATCATTAATTCGAGTCACATTCATATTTAACTCTGCAATAACCGCACTCTGCTCTTCTGTAGCGGCTGCAATTTGAATATTCATGTCTGAAATCTGACGAATCGATGATTTTATGGTGTCCAGAGCATCCACCACTTGACCCGTTTCTTGAACCGTCTCACTGGAGCGGAGTTTAGCTTGCTCAACAGACTGATTAACACTCACAATCGAATCTCTGATCGCATCGATGATGCCATTAATTTCTTGCGTGGACTCTCGAGTCCGACTTGCCAATGTCCTCACCTCATCGGCAACCACGGCAAAACCACGTCCAGCTTCACCGGCTCGTGCGGCTTCGATCGCCGCATTTAATGCCAGCAGATTAGTTTGTTCCGCAATACCCACGATAACATCCAGAATTTGGCCAATTTTCCCTGAGCTTACTTGCAAGCCTTGTGCAACTTCCGACGTAGTTTCCAGCTCAACCGAAAGCTCGTTAATCTTGTCCATCGCACGACTCACAACACTCGTCGTCCTATCCGCTTCTGAATCTGCACTTCCGGCACTGTCTGCGGCAAGCTGGGCATTAGAGGCCACTTCTGATGCCGCCATGGACATCTCATTAATCGCGGTTGCGACACTTTCTGTCTCGGACTGCATATTATTGGTGACTTCATTTGCTTCCAAAGAGATAGCGGCTAGACCCGTGGCCAGCTCCTGACTATGCGAAACAGAGGTCAATACTGACTGTACAACAGCCTGAATTTTCACGATGAAAATATTGAAATTACTGGCCACCTCTTTCAGTTCATCATTACCTGACTCTTCCAATCGTAAGGTTAAATCCCCTTCACCTTTAGCTATATTTTCAAAGGCTGAAATGGTCTGTTGCATGGGCCTTGAAACACTCTGTGTGATGATAAACAGAATAAAAATAACGGGTAACCAAACCAGCCCCCCGACAAACAGATACTGCCAGGCAAAAGCGGCTTCCTGTGTTTTGATATCATCCACGTACATACCTGTTCCGACAATCCACCCCCAAGGCTTAAAGCGCTTTACCACACTCATCTTAGGACTCGGGTCTGTGGCATTAGGTCGATTCCACATGTACTCAATTTTCGCAGATTCCTGACGCTCAGTTCCTGTAACCATCAATTCAAATAACTTAACCCCGTTAGGATCTTTCATTCCTAATACATTGGTACCAATTAGCTTTTTAGCAAATGCATGCTGAATCATCATGCCATTGGTGTCTATGGTCCAATAATACTCCTTGCCCGCATACCTCAATTCATCTAGGGCTAAAATGGCACTTTTCTTGGCCTCCTCTTCTGTCATTTCGCCAGTTTGAGCACTTTGGTAATAACGAGATATCACTTTTTCACCGACATCGGCCAATGATGACAATTTTGCCTCTTTCTCACCCAGTAACAGATTTTCAATACTGATAAGGGCAAAGAGAAACATAAAAATAGTCGCAACGATCGATAACCCCAACATAATAAAGAGGCGAGTTGAAATTTTTACCTTTCGAAACAAACTATTAATACTGTCCATTGTCATTCCCTAAGCATTGATGCAATTGACCCTACTTATAACCTTCGAAGATAAAACCCTGTTTGTCAAAGATTCCCAAGCATTAATGGGTAAAAGTTTCCGAGATGTGCGTCACAGTAAATAGACTCGAGAGGCTTAATTTGAAAATGACCAGCTACAAGATTTAAATTTTGGTCGTATACACAATGTGCCGATAGGTATTACACATTTAATCTGAGCTTCAACCAGGACAAAGATTGAGATAACTTTGCAGATAAATGTACTCTGAGCAGTAAGAGAAAAACGATCACCAGTATATATATGCTGGGCTCTATCACTTCAGACTTTACTGACCAATAGAAATGAATCGGGGCTAATAGCGCTAAAAGGTATACCAGGTTATGTAGTTGCTGCCAGCGCTTACCCATTTTTCGTTTCAGTGATCTCAGCGAGGTAATAGAAAGTGCAATCAAGATCAGATAACAGATCATACCAACCACGATATAGGGACGCTTAACCACCTCTTGCAGAAATAGTGACCACTCGAACAAGAGGTCCAGACTGATAAATGCCATGATATGCAGTGAAGCATAGGCAAAAACATATAAACCCAACATCCTACGGGTTTGAATTAATACCCCCTGCTTAAATCTACGCGCCAGGGGCGACACCATTAACAAGACAACCAGAGTATTTAAAGCACCTATCCCGGTGTAGTGAATGATGTACTGAACAGGATCCCCACCCGCCCCATTCGTTAAGACCAGCAAAATAAGATAACCAATCGGAAATATAGCGATAAAATGAATCACTGCCTTTAACCAAAAAAGATGCTTTGTCGTTAACCGCATTTACAACTCCAAAACGAGTACCCAAGAAGTACCGAAAAACACATTAAAATCCAAAATATAAACATGTTCTAGCCAAAAATCACCATGATACGAGTCCTCAAATTAGAAATTGGCTTTAAGGTTCATGCCTGTATACAGATCCGCCACCTGTTCACCATAGCCATTGAAGGCCTGTGTATTAATTCTCTTTGCAGAAAATAGTCCCCCTTCACCGATTCGACGCTCAGTTGCCTGAGACCAGCGGGGGTGATCCACGTCAGGGTTCACGTTGGCATAGAAGCCATACTCATGGGAGGCTAACTGATTCCAACTCGTCGGTGGTTGCTTATCCATAACACGAATTCTCACAATGGATTTAATACTCTTAAAGCCATACTTCCAAGGCACGACCAGTCGTACGGGAGCCCCATTTTGCGGCGGTAACGTTTTTCCGTATAGGCCAACAGATAAGAATGACAGATCATTCATCGCCTCGGCGATGGTGAGACCTTCGACATAGGGGTAATGGATACCTCCGCCCATTAATCGACTTTTTTGACCCGGCATCTGCTCAGGATCGAACAGGGTCTCAAAAGCGACGTGGGTCGCTTTATTACTTAC
>SDWK01000608.1 GCA_004195335.1 Shewanella sp. | reverse complement strand
GTGATTGATGCTTGCAATGCCTGGAAGGGGTAAGCTGTGTATTCGCTGATTATTCCAGTTTACAAGAATGAAGAATCGCTTCCCGACCTGCTCAAGGCGCTGGATGAGATGGCAGTCAATCTGAGGGGGCGGTTGGAGGTTGTTTTTGTGGTCGATGGCAGCCCTGACCGGTGCTATCCGCTCCTGCAGGAGTGCCTTCCTGGCGCAAGCTTTGCTTCAAAGCTGCTGCTTTTGTCACGCAATTTTGGCTCATTCCCCGCGATAAGGGCTGGCTTGGCCGCCGCGACCGGTCCTTTTTTTGCGGTGATGGCCGCTGATCTGCAGGAACCGCCAGAATTGGCTGAAACGTTTTTCCGTACCTTAGAATCCGAGCAGCTCGATATCATAATCGGCACCCGTTCGCAACGAGCCGATCCCTTGATCAGTCGGATCGCTTCAGGGCTCTACTGGAAGCTTTATCGTAAATTTATTCAGCGCGACATCCCCCCCGGCGGGGTCGATGTTTTTGGTTGCAATAAGGCCTTTCGGGATTTGTTTTTGACCCTTGATGAATCCAATACTTCCCTGGTCGGACTCTTGTTCTGGCTGGGCTTTAGACGAAAAACAGTTAGCTATGACCGGCGCGCCAGAGAGCACGGTAAGAGTGCTTGGACCTTTCAGGGTAAACTGCGTTATTTGATGGACAGCGTTTTTGCTTTTTCTGATTTGCCGATTCGATTATTGGTTTTTTTGATTTAGATTTTTTTGATACCTGCTGCATTAATTTAAAGCTAGGGTTTACCAAGGAGTAGCTAGCGTGCATATCTTCGATCATTCGTAACCAAAGTTTAGCTGTCATCTCTGAGTCGGCTAAGGCTCGGTGAAATACACCGTCATTTTCAATCTGCTTGAACTCAACTAAGCCACCGAGTTTATGGTTTGGCGCTTCCTGATAGAGTCGTCTAGCAATTAGCATGGAACAAGCAAATTCGCCGCCATAATTACGATCAATTAATGTGAGCTCTGCATCGAGGAAACGCTGATCGAATGAAGCGTTATGAGCAACAAGATTGCTGTCTTGGATGAAATCGGCAAAACGCGCCATCACAGAACCGCAGGGTTCGGCATGAGCGAGCATATGATTGGTAATGCCTGTGTAGCCTTCGATAAAACCACTGACTCTAAAACCTGGATTCATTAACTCTTGAAATGTATCGACGACAATTCCGTCTTGTAACTTTACTGCACCAATTTCAATGGCTCGATCGCCCTGGTTGGGTGATAAGCCTGTGGTCTCGAAATCAAGGATAATAACCGAATTGGCCGAACTATGATTCATTGAACATTGCCTATAAATTTGATGTATACCTGTTAAATAAAAACCCCGCTGATTTTCATCAACGGGGTTTTAAAGTTAGCGTAAACGCTTAGTTAAGAAGATGATTACTTCTTAGCTGCTGCTTCAGCTGCTTTTCTCTCTTTAACTTGAGCGATAACTTTTTCAGAAACACTGTTTGGACACTGACTGTAGTGAGCAAATTCCATAGAGAATTGACCACGACCAGAAGTCATTGTACGTAGTGAACCGATGTAACCGAACATTTCTGAAAGCGGTACGTCAGCCTTGATACGAACACCAGTAACACCAGCAGCTTGATCTTTGATCATACCGCGACGACGGTTAAGGTCACCAATTACGTCACCAACATTGTCATCTGGGCTGAATACGTCAACGTTCATGATAGGCTCAAGAAGCTTAGGGTCTGCCTTCGGAATTGACTGACGGAAAGCACCTTTAGCTGCGATTTCGAACGCGATAGCTGACGAATCAACTGCGTGGAAAGCACCATCAAGAAGTTCAAGTTCAACATCAAGTACAGGGAAGCCAGCAAGCGTACCCGTATCCATCAAGCTCTTGAAACCTTTCTCAACAGCAGGCCAGAATTCTTTAGGTACGTTACCACCAACAACTTTAGATGTGAATGTGAAGCCAGTGTTTGCTTCACCTGGCTTGATCACATAATCAATCTTACCAAATTGACCTGAACCACCAGATTGCTTCTTATGCGTGTAGCTATCTTCAACCACTTTAGTGATTGTTTCGCGGTAAGCAACTTGTGGCTCACCAACGATAAGATCAACACCGTAAGTACGCTTAAGGATATCAACCTTAATGTCTAGGTGAAGCTCACCCATACCTTTAAGAATTGTTTCACCTGAATCAATATCAGTTTCTACACGGAATGATGGATCTTCAGCGATCATCTTACCGATAGCGATACCCATTTTCTCAGATCCACCTTTATCTTTCGGTGTAACAGAGATAGAGATAACTGGATCTGGGAATACCATAGCTTCTAGAGTACAAGGATGCTTAACAGAACACAGAGTGTGACCAGTTTGCACGTTCTTCATACCTACGATAGCGATGATGTCGCCCGCTTGAGCTGAATCTAGTTCGTTACGCTCATCGGCTTGCATCTCAACCATACGACCAACACGTTCAGTTTTACCTGTGTACGAGTTAAGGATGGTGTCACCTTTGTTCAATTTACCTGAGTAAATACGTACGAAGGTTAGTGCACCGAAACGGTCATCCATGATTTTGAATGCTAATGCTTTTAATGGCTCATCAATAGAAACAAGTGCGAATTCGCCATTCTCGTTACCATCTTCGTCAGTAAGCGGCTGTGGATCAACTTCAACTGGGTTAGGTAGGTAATCAACAACAGCATCAAGAAGAAGCTGCATACCTTTGTTCTTGAACGCAGAACCACAGTATGTTGGGAAGACTTCCATTGTACGAGTACCCTTACGGATACAACGCTTGATTTCGTCTATAGATGGCTCTTCGCCTTCCATGTATGCTTCTAATAAGTCATCGTCTTGCTCAAGAGCAGTTTCGATTAGCATTTCACGGTATTCTTCAACTAGCTCAACCATGTCCGCAGGGACATCTTTGATTTCGTAGTTTTCAGCTTCGCCAGTTTCATCCCATATCCAAGCCTTACGAGTCAGCAGGTCAACAACACCACTAAACTCATCTTCGATACCGATAGGAAGAACCATAACTAGTGGGTTAGCCGCTAGTACGTCTTTAGTTTGCTTAACAACACGTAGGAAGTCAGCGCCCATGCGGTCTAGCTTGTTGACGAAAATGATACGAGCAACTTCTGAGTCGTTCGCATAACGCCAGTTTGTTTCTGACTGAGGTTCAACACCGCCAGAACCACAGAACACACCGATACCACCATCAAGTACCTTTAGAGAACGATAAACTTCAACTGTGAAGTCAACGTGGCCAGGGGTGTCAATAACGTTAAAACGGTGATCTTTCCAAAAACAACTTACAGCAGCAGACTGAATGGTAATACCACGCTCAGCTTCCTGTTCCATGAAGTCAGTTGTAGATTCACCATCATGCACTTCACCGATTTTATGGATCTTACCGGTAAGCTTAAGAATACGCTCTGTTGTGGTGGTCTTGCCCGCGTCAACGTGAGCAAAGATACCAATGTTTCTGTACTTTGATAAATCAGTCATTTTTCTACTCTAATTGGAGTTACGTTCTAAAATTCGGGGGGAAGTATATCAATACTTTTCGAATTATTTTATAGATTTTTACCAAAATCGTTCGATTTTGGCTAAACAACCCAAGATAACACTAATATTGAACATCTTGAAACTTTCTGAAACCCTTGCTGGTTGAGACTTATATCCATTTTCGCAGTGAATTATTAGTGCCTATTTCTGCTTATATCATTTTTCCCAAATGTGACCTTTGTTCAGTACTCATTCTTCTTTAAATCAGATTAATTCAAATAA
>SDWK01000350.1 GCA_004195335.1 Shewanella sp. | reverse complement strand
ATAAGAGACAGTTATAGATTTACGTGTAAATTAGATTCAATTGAAATTACTTTTACCTAAGGTCTGATTTAACACTATTCGTCCCAAGTTCTGAGCGCACCAAACAAGCGATATAACGTCGATAAACCTCCGATGGCCTCGCTTGCAAAACCCTACCATAGCTCTTATACAGTTACATTCCACTGTTACAACCATGCTCTATTGTGACCTTGTCACTATGGTGAACCAAGCTGAAGATGCGTTAAAAATAATGGTTTAATTATTATATTTTACAAGGTCAAATGTTAACGATTTGCTATGGCGCTATTGAAGATTTTCATTATAAATGCGAGAATAGTTACAACTCTAACTATTACAGCTGTAATAGTATTTGATTCAGCTATAGGTAATACCTTCATGTCCCAAGCATCCATAAAAGTTAAACAGTATACCCCGGAGATCTCCCTTAAACTGGTCAAGAATAAAGAAGAAGAAAAGTTTACAGACTATCAGTCACTGATGGACTTTGATGTCGCCAGTCGCCCCTGGCGTGAAACATTGGCTCACTCCTTTAAAACGGATAAGCAGCTCGGCAAGGTATTTAATAATATAAATCCGGTCGAGGATGAGGTCTATAAGGTCATCGCCACCCGTATTACGCCCTATATTGCTCAGTTGATGGATAAGGACGATCAAGCATGCCCTATCCGCATTCAATACGTACCTGAGCAAAATGAAATGGATGTAGCACCACAAGAGATGGGGGATCAGCTAGGTGAAGACAACATGATGCCAGATGGGACCTCTATCGTTCATCGCTACCCCAATCGCGTACTCTTTTTGGTTCACAATATTTGTGGCGCCTATTGTCGCCACTGCACCCGCAAGCGCATGGTGTCAGATCCCTTAAATGTTATCTCTATGGATCGGATCCGTAAGTCTGTGGAATATTTACGTGAGCACCCGGAAGTGCAAGATGTGTTGCTGTCTGGAGGTGACCCATTGTTGCTGACTGATGACAAGCTAGATCAGATCCTGTCTATGATCCGTGAGGCTAGGCCAGATCTGAAAATACTGCGTATCGGTAGCCGCTTGCCCGCTCAGTTACCGACTCGTATTACGCCAGAGCTGTGTCAGGTACTGGTAAAAAACCGAGTAACCCTACTTAATACTCAGGTAAATCATCCCAAAGAGATCACGCCACTGTTTGTGGAACGTATGGCGATGCTACGCAATAGCGGCATAATGCTGGGCAATCAAAGCGTGTTGATCAAGGGCGTTAATGACAGCGTCGAAGTGATGAGTGAGCTGGTCATGGAGCTTATCTCCAAAGGTATTCGTCCTTACTACGTGTATTCAATGGATCCCGCGCCTGGTAACAGCAAGTTTCAGGTCAGCTATGAACGTATGCTGGAAATCTACCATGGCATCCGAGGCTGGGTATCTGGACCTGCCATTCCGACTTTTATCGTTGATGGTATTGGTGGTCTAGGTAAAATGCCTGTACAGCCGGAATACGTCAGCAAGCAAGAGATCGATGGTGAAACCAAACTCATCGCCACTAACTTTGAAGGCCGCACCGCCGACATGACTTTCCTACTCGGTCAGTAAACATGCATTATTTTGACTATGCCATTTTTGCCTGCTATTTGATTGGGCTGTTAGCGTTTGGTTATTATCATTTTCGTCGTCATGAAACGGGTGAAGATTATTATCTGGGTGGTCGAAATATCAAAGCCAGGCACGTGGGCTTCTCTATCGCAGCAACGGATGTTGGCGGAGGTTTCTCCATCGGGCTTGCCGGGCTCGGTTTCAGTATGGGCATTTCTGGTGCATGGCTGTTGTTTACCGGTCTGCTGGGAGCCTGGCTTTCAGCCGTATGGTTGATCCCCAGAGTAAAATCTTTGGAAGGGAAACACGGACTGTCTACCTACCCAGATCTGCTCAAGATTAGATTTGGTTCTAAAGTCGCCATGCTGGCGGCGATTATCTCATGTATTGGTTATCTGGGCTTCACTGGTGCACAGATGCTGGCGGGGGCTAAGTTGGCAGCGGCAACGTTAATGACCGAACCCGCACTGGGGATCTCCAATTTACAACTCATGCTGTGGGTGATCGGCGGTGTGACCATTTTGTACACTGTATTTGGTGGCTTGAAAGCGGTGATTTACACCGACAGCGTACAGTGGCTCATACTCCTTGTTGGCATGTCGCTGTTTGCCTTGCCCTATGCACTTGATGCTGTGGGTGGGTGGCAGGGGCTGATGGACTCCTTGCCTGCCAGTTACTTTTCACTAACGGCCATTTCTCCGGCTTTAGCCATCAACTGGTTGCTGACCATTACGCCAATTTGGCTGGTTGCCATGACGCTGTATCAACGCATGTTTGCCTGTAAAGATACACCAACAGCTAAGCGCGCTTGGTACCTTGCAGGCTTTCTCGAGTTCCCCTTGATGGCTTTTAGTGGTGTTATTTTGGGAATGTGTGCCAGAGTACTGCTGCCCGATATGGAGCCGGAAATGGCTGTGCCTATGATGATCCGAGATCTGCTGCCTATTGGCATTACAGGGATCATTATTGCTGCCTACTTCTCTGCGATTATGTCGACTGCAGACAGTTGTCTTATGGCCGCTTCGGCAAACCTAACTCAAGACGTGCTTAAGATCCCAGCCAGTCATTCCAAGGCGGTTCGCATCTCAATGATTGCTACCGCAGTATTGGGGCTGGCTGCTATTTTGTTGGCCAGTCAAGCCAATCAGGTTCTGGACGCCATTTTATATGCCTATGGCTTTATGGTTTCCGGTCTGGTTTTTCCGACCTTGGCGGCATTATTCTGGCCCAAAGTGGACGCTCGCACTGCCTTAGCCTCCATGTTGAGTGGTGGACTGTGTGCCATCGCCCTGATGACAGGCCTGTTGCCGCTACCGGAAACGTTAGCCGCCTTAGGACTGGATGTGAGCATTTATGGCCTGGCTTTGTCGGCGCTGATCATGCTTATAGGCTACAAACTTTCACATGAACGAACAGTCACAGTAGAAGATGCAGAGGAAAATTATGAGCGGAGTTAGTCGCAGCTTGTTTGATACCTGTGATCTGCTTGAAGGAGCCAGTATTCAACATGGTCCTAATAGCAGCCGGGTTTATTTGATGTCAATGAAACAAGGTGCACCGACTCGTCTACCTGCGGCCATGTATCAATTAGCTAAAGCCCAGGGTTATGGCAAGTTAGTTGCTAAGGTACGCCAATGCGAGTCTGAACATTTTTTAAGCCACGGCTTTATCGAGGAAGCGCGCTTACCTGGATATTACCCCAACCTGGGACAGAGTGAAGGTGTGGGGGCGGATGAAGATGCGTTATTGCTAGGGGCTTATCTTGATCCTGAACGCCAAATCGATATCAGAGCCACAGAACATGAAAAAGCACTGAGTCTGGCCCGCAATAATCTGTCCCAATTAACACCTGTGACTCATTGGGAGGTTATCTCATTGGATAAAGAGTATGCCGAAGAGATGGCCCACCTGTATCGTGAGGTCTTCCCAAGCTATCCCTTCCCCATTCATGAGGCTGGGTATTTATGTGAAACCATGACTGATAATGTCAGTTATTTTGGCATCAAACATCAAGGACAACTGATTGCCTTAGCTTCGGCTGAGCAGGATGTGGATAATATGGCCGTGGAAATGACCGACTTTGCGACCTTACCAGGATTCAGAGGGCAGCAACTGGCGGCGGCACTATTGAATAAAATGGAATCAAGCATGGGTCAACTGGGTTTTCGTAAGGCCTTTACCATAGCCCGTGCGGCTTCTGTTGGTATGAACAGAACATTTGCC
>SDWK01000346.1 GCA_004195335.1 Shewanella sp. | reverse complement strand
AGGGAGTCAACTTTAACCTTATTAGGGATGTTGTTGAGTATATGCAAAGTTATGCAGAGCATAGCCATCATCCTTTAGAAGACATTATTTATAATTATTACCTGCGCAAAGTTTCACAAGAGGATAGTCCTAATAAATTGGCCGAAGAACATCATCAATTGATCGATGCTTCGGCGTCCCTGATGGCGACACTTAACTTGATTTTAAGTGATGTGGTCGTGTCCAGAGAGCAGTTAGTACTTGATCTGAAGGCATATGTTGCGTTGCAAGAGCAGCATATGAATTACGAAGATACTATAATCTTTCCGCTGTTGGCTAATGAGTTGGATGATGAGGACTGGTTAAATATTAAGGATGTTTGTTCACTGAAGCTTATCGATGATCCTTTGTTCAACGATAATGATAATGTACTGTTTGAAGAGCTCAGAGATTATATTAAGGATGCGGAGACCGTCTAAAGGGAGCCGTTTTCAAGGTGAAAAGTTAATTTATGTCCATGATCTATAAAGATATAGGGAATGTCATGAAGATGTCTGGAACATCTTTGACCCATGGGCTCTTTGTATAGAAAGGCTACATAACTCTTTATTACAAGAAGTCCAGACACAAAGTTAATTTCTATCCATCCCTGGGAAATTTACATAAGTGTTCCAGACACAAAAAAGAGCGCATTAAGCGCTCTTTTTAGTGAATTTGAACTCATTTACATCAGGAGGTTATCGAGCTCACAATTGAAGTTGGTATCTATGTCTTGAAGTTCCCTAAGTAGGCGATATTTCTCTTTCAGCGCTTCAATCTCACGCCATTTACGCTTTTTGTTGGAGCTTCTTGAGCGACTCGGTGTTTCTACTACGGTATCTAGCGCACTACCATAATCTAATCGATTCATGGCAACCTCCTGTTGTTTTATTTTTTGTTCAACAATTTAATACCACACTTTTAAAATAGTGTGCAAGAAGAATGTTTCAAAAATGTTAAGCGAAGATGAAGGTTTTGTGGCGATAAATTCTTTGATTTTAGAGTTAACTATAAAGAAAAGTTGAAAATTTGGCGTTATGGGCTATCGAATAAAAGAAAGCCAGTGGAAACTGGCTTTCTTTTACAGATATTTTGACTAGATTTTTTTCTGTCTGAACATGTTGATCAAGCCATTACTTGAACAATCCAGCTCCGTTGCATCATTTTTCGCACAGAGTCTATCAAGAACATCATTACCGAGTGTCTTACCTAACTCGACTCCCCACTGATCGAATGAGTTAATTTGCCAGATTGCACCCTGAACAAAAGTTCTGTGCTCATATAAGGCGATTAGCGCACCGAGCGTCTGAGGGGTTAACTTATCCATTAAAATGGTGTTACTGGGCTTATTGCCCTGCATCACCTTATGTTTTGCTATTAGGCTTTTTTCATCAGCAGTCAGTTTACTATCGGCAAGTTCTTTGAGTGCTTCTTCATATGAGCGGCCTTGCATCAGTGCCTGAGTTTGGCCAAAACAATTTGAGGCAAGTTGCACATGGTGCTCCCCAAGCGGATTATGGCTTTGAAGTGGCATGATAAAGTCTGCTGGGATAAGGGCCGTTCCTTGATGCAATAACTGGTGGTATGCATGCTGGCCGTTGGCTCCTTCTCCACCCCAGATAACAGGTCCGGTGCTGTAATCGACCTCTGTGCCATCTAAGGTCACAGATTTTCCATTACTCTCCATGTCGAGTTGTTGGAAGTACGCAGGCAAGCCTCTCAAGTAATGATCATAAGTTAAGACTACATGGGACTGAGCGTCATGGAAATTGCCATATAACAATGAGAATAGCCCCATGATGACCGGCATATTCTCAGAAAGTGGCGTATTAGCGAAATGTTGATCCATCTCATTTGCGCCACTCAGCAAGGCTCTAAAGTTATCCATTCCGATCAATAAAGCTATCGGGAGACCGATGGCTGACCAAAGAGAGTAACGACCGCCAACCCAATCCCACATAGGAAAGATATTCTCTGCATCGATACCAAATTCAGTGGCTTTTGCTACATTGGATGTAACAGCGACAAAATGCTTAGCAACGTCAGCTTGAGAGCCACCTTGTTCGATAAACCAGTCTTTTGCACTTAAGGTATTCGTAAGTGTCTCTTGGGTTCCAAAAGACTTAGAGGACATGATGAATAGTGTGGTTTCAGCATTGAGAGGCTTTAATTTCTCAACAATAGAACTCGCATCAACATTGGCCACGAAATGGCAATTTAGCTGCTTGCTCCAATAGGGTCTTAGTGCTTGTGAAACTATCTTTGGTCCCAGAAAAGAGCCACCAATTCCGATACTGACAATATCGGTGATCTTCTTGCCCGTGTAACCTTTCCAACTACCAGAGCTGACAGCATCGACAAACTGTTCCATCTGCTGCTGTGTTTCTTGAACCTCTTGAACAATATTAACGCCGTTAAGCATTATTTCTTGTTCAGGCTTAGCACGAAGTGCCGTATGTAGCACGGCCCGTTTCTCTGTCGTGTTGATCATTTCGCCATTGAACATTGCTTTGATTTTCGACTCGAGCTGAGCATCTTCAGCAAGGCTGAATAAGAGAGACATCGTCTCTTTATTAGCCCTGTTTTTGGAGTAATCTAAAAACAGGCCACAGGCTGAGGTAGACATATGGTCGAAACGTTGAGTATCACTTTCAAAAAGTGTTCTCATATGAGCTAAGCCTTCAGTATGAGCCTTTAATGCTTTCCAGGCTTCACCTTGAGTCAGTTCGGTCATTTTAATCATCTCCCTAGCAGGCCAATTTCTCTTTCAGCATGACTTCGAGTTTGCCTTGGTCGATAGCGAAGTTTCTGATCCCTTCGGCTAGTTTTTCGACTGCCATTGGGTCTTCGTTGAACTCCCAACGGAATTGAGCTTCAGTCAGTGGCTCCGCTGCAGCAACAACAGTGTCTGTTGGAATGAGCTTACGTACGACTTCTGTTTGCGAATTTGCTAACTCTTCGAGTAGTGCCGGGCCAATGGTTAACCTGTCACAGCCTGCCAGTTCGATGATCTCACCTGTGTTACGAAAGCTTGCGCCCATAACGACGGTGTTGAAGCCGTGACGCTTATAGTAGTCGTAGATCTCTGTTACCGAAACGACCCCTGGATCTTCTACAGAAGAATACTCAAGGCCTGTGTCTTTCTTGTACCAATCGAGTATACGGCCAACGAAAGGAGAGATAAGGTAAACCCCAGCTTCTGCACATGCACGAGCTTGAGCGAAACTAAAGAGCAAGGTTAGATTACAGTTGATGCCTTCATGCTCTAATTCTTTGGCGGCGCAAATACCTTCCCAAGTAGAGGCAAGTTTAATGAGGATACGAGATTTATCAATTCCAGCTTCTTTGTAAAGCTTGATGAGTTTGTGAGCTTTAGTAATTGAACCTGCGATATCGAAAGAGAGCCTAGCATCGACTTCTGTTGATATTCTGCCTGGAACAATTTTTAAAATCTCGACACCAATATTGACCGCAAGCTTATCACCAGCGTCTTCAACCTGTTGCTCTAAGGAGTCACTTTGTGATTTAGCCCACTCGTTAGCATTGTCGATAAGGTGAGCATAATCGGGGATCTGAGCTGCTTTTAATATTAAAGATGGGTTGGTCGTTGCGTCCTCTGGGTGGTAACGCTTGATGGCTTCTATGTCGCCGGTATCGGCAACAATAGTTGTAATTGATTTTAATTGTTCGAGTGTATTGGGCATAAAAATAACATCCTTCTTAAGAAGCAGCTTAAGGTTTGTGATTTGCAGCAGGTATTAGAAGCGATCTTGATGATATTTCCAACCATAAATG
>SDWK01000339.1 GCA_004195335.1 Shewanella sp. | reverse complement strand
TTTCGAAACTACGCATGTTGACTTTTTGTTGCTTGACTACTGTTACCTGACGACTCATTTCACTTTACGACTAAGGTGCGACCTTTTCGTTTTCCGTCAGCACCAACGGCCCTCACTTCAACTTGTCCCTCGATGGCGACAGGAGACTGATATGCTTGCCACAGCCCACCAGCTAGTCGATATTCGATATCGAGCCCCGGATAGATAAGATTAGTGAAAAGCTTGCCCTCATGAATATGAGCGCCGACGGTAGGAATACGGTATTCGATACCCGCCCTATCAAGTTTTGATAACTCTTTATGGCCTAGCGTATTTGCAATTATTGACCATTGAGCCAATTGACGGGCACGCATCTCTTGGGTAAAGAAACCTGAGTCTTGATTGTAAACCGTCCCTTCATGCCGATATGGCACCTCCCATTCAGCCTTATGCCATGCCTTCTCGGCTAAGATTAATAACCTTGGGAATGTCATATACTCAACGACAGGATCACTTCTTAACGTCTCACTCCAGATCTGCCCCTGGATACCACCAAAGCCCATCCCTTTTTTAATGGGTCCACTGACACGTTGACCATTTTCATCTAATTGCTCAGTATCATCCGCCTCAAATGCCTGTCCTTGTATATCGGTCCATTGTTCGGCATTTGCAGGTAGGTTATCAGGCATAAAGCCATACAACTTTCGCTCGTTGGTATTTCTGCTGGCCCAATAATAACCGTGCTCTTTCGGATCCGCTTCGTATGGAAAATCGAAATAGAGCATTTCTGGCATACCTAAAATGGCATCCCAACCCAGGTTTACCTGCTGATGTGCCCGCTTATAGCCACCATGAGAGATCACATCCCAAACGTTACTCTGTGACTGCTCTGGCATATTTTCAAAGCGAGTATGGCTCATGCCATCACTCCAGCCCGCAGGTTCAATGCCTTTCTCACTTAGTATATTTGAGACACGCTCGACGAAGTATGCACCCAACTTTTCACTCGATTGTACACCCTGATTATTCTCAGCAAGAAACGCCTTACAGATTGGCGATTCGAGCCAGGCACCGGCCGTTTCATCGGCACCAATATGATAAATTGAGAGCGGCTGACCCGCTTCATTATGCATTTTAGCTATCTCATCGATAACCTTAGTCACAAAGTGGAACGTCGATTCCATACACACGTTTAGGGTATTGTCGTCGTAATATTGGATCGATGAGTAAACCGTCTTGTCATCGAAGTCGACCAATAGATACTCTTTCGCGGCTTGCTCCTTACCCAACGCCATAAACTTGTTATAGCGAGCCTCCATAGACTTAATCGCAGCCCGTGAATGTCCCGGCATATCCATAGATGGAATGACCTGGATCTGCCTGGCTGAGGCATACTTTAAGATCTCTATATAATCTGACTTAGAGTAGTAACCGTTGACTGCGGTGTCCGCAGAGGGACCACTGCCGAGTTGAGGTAAGAGGCAGCTTGTCTCGGTCAGATCATGACAACGCTTACTGCCTATATCTGTCAGCTCCGGAAGGCCATCTATCTCTAATCGCCAACCTTCATCGTCAGCCATATGCAGATGTAGCTTATTTAACTTATACGCCGCCATCTGATCCAGCATATCTAAGATCAACTGCTTACTATGAAAGTTTCTGGATACATCGATGTGCATACCACGAAACCCATATCTGGGCGCATCTTGAATGCTCATGGTATTAACTGAGAGTTTTTTTGTATCGATTAGGCTGGTCAAAGACGCGAGCGCGTAGGAGAAACCAGCATCATCACCGGCAGATATTTTGATGTTATCTTTTGCTATATTTAACCGGTAGCTTCCGCTTGCTTGCTCACTGGCTACTTTTTCAAAGCTAACCTCTACACCATTTTCACTCTGACCCACACCGATACGCGCTAATCGCTCCAGTGCAGCTGTAATTACACCTACATCGACCGAATTGAGGTGTAACTGTATCCCTTGAGCGAGAGAAATCGGTCTATCCGTCGATGTAACCTCAACGCTTAACGGTGTGGGAATAATTGTATTCACAGCTGTTTCAGGTTGCGACTCTACCCCTTGGTTTGCCAGAAACAGTACCTCAGGTGTGGCCCACTGCACCTTATCGGTATCGCTGCGCTTATATTGTGTGCCTGCATCGGTGAACGCCAGATTATATGGCCTGAGCTCCATGCCGGTCTCAACATCGATTGTGATTTGAGTGCTTTTAATCACTACCGGCATTAGCTCGCCTGATACTAGGTAATAATTTGGCATCGCATCTGTTTCTGATAGCTGCCAAAGCTCACCACGAAAGTCGATGGTCTTAGTGATCCCTTTACTCAGCCCTTTGAAAGCACCTGTCGGCTCAATTTTGTGAAGGTCACCCTTAACCCTGGTAATACTAAACTCTTCACTGTTCACCGACTTAACGGGTCTCATTTGGCTAAAGTATATTGCCCAGTCTTTACTCTGGATATCAAGGGGGGAAGTAAGATCAATCTGGGCGCTAAAACAACGCCCATCGACGCCGGAAGTTGAGCAACCATCGGGATAATTAGTGATTAAACGGTACTTAATATCTAAAACGTCACCGAGTTGATTGAGTGCTGACTGAGTAAAAATATTGTCGTTAAGCACAACTTCTTCATAGGGCTTAGCTTCAAAGGACTCAGTTTCAAGGGACTTAGGTTTATTTGGCTTAAGCTCATTGGTCTTAACTACGTTCTGGCTACATGCACCAGTGGTGAGCAGTAAAGTTATTGCCGTCGCGATAAGTTTAAATTTCATCATCTTCCTCTTAATGTAAATATTCCCTCATTCTCATTAACGGAATGAGCTAACTTAAGTCCGCAACCTTTCCCCTTGAAAGAACTCTCTCCCGATAAACTAACAAACCGCTTACTATCCAGAGAAACTAAACCTGAGATCCTGACTTAATTGCTTTAAATGCTTTAAATATTAGTCGAGACCCAATTATCTTATTCCAATTCAACTTGCCTTCATGGACTCGAAACAAGCAATCTTGCTATGTGTTAATCCCAGTTTTTGGGCGATCCTTAATAGGGTCTTACTGAAATCGTTACAACCGATAACTAAGGTGAACAGAAGATTAAAATATATATTGGTTAACAATATCAGTAGTAAAGCAAGGTCTGCCACATCAGCACTATTTAGAAAAAAAACTAGGTGCACATTCTCAAATGAGTGTAACACCTAGCTAATACTAGTTTCTGGGGAGAGACTAAAAGTACAAACACAGATGTATAGAGAATTAAGCCCTATTACATCTGCCAAAACATGAATCAGGAGACCTCTTCCTTCTCATGCAGACCTTACAGACAAGTTATCACACAAGCGAATGACAACGCTGTCATTTGTTAATGTACACAAACAAACACAGAATATCTACATTTATTTGACATTCAAATCGTGAATCCTGATCTTAAAATGAAAGACTCAAGGCTTAAGAAATCGCAAGCGGCTTAAAATGGATGTAACTTAGTCACGACGATATGACAACGCTGTCAAATGTTGTTAGCATCATCTAAAGAGACAAATTCATTCCCAGCCATCACGACTTAACTTGGCACGGGAATAAATACAATAACGATAAACTATTTAAAATAGTAAACGAAGGTTAACAACTCCTATGACAAAGATTACTCCACTCAATAGCACTGAGCATTTTGGTATATCAATAATTGAATCTAATGATTACTCTAGATTTTCAAATGAACACTTGATACCTGTGGTTGCACAAGAGTTCATATCGATAGCAACCGAATTCCCGATTGTCTTAGTAAAAAACACTGAAACAGGTCAGTTTACCCC
>SDWK01000332.1 GCA_004195335.1 Shewanella sp. | reverse complement strand
CTCCTCGGTATGGCATCCCAGGCAGTTATCTTTAATGATCTGTTCGGCTGTTTGCTGGGCTATCGCTTGGATCGGCAGCATTGACGCAACCATCGTTACAGCACCCACAATCAACGGTGGTAGTTTTTTTATTTTCATCTAGGCCAGACCTCCTTCTTGTTGCTTGTTGTCGGTACCAACGTAATGCCAGCCCGATACATTCCAACCTAAGAGCAGATAAAGCAACGATTGTGCCAATATATAAATGATTTAATAACAAAAAAAACAGATTATTATCTGTTTTTTTTATATGTGGTTGTGTTGTATTTACGCGTGGCTTAGTTGATTGAATTTCTGTGCAGAATATAAGACAAATAGATTGTCAATATTTGTAACGTCTAGTCCTGTGTGATTCTTTATTTTTTCAAGTCTATATCGGAGTGTGTTTCTATGTATATGAAGTTTGTTCGCGGTTTCTCCTAAATTAAGATTGGATAGAAATAAACTCTCCAAAGTTTTTGAAAGGCATCCGTTTTTATCGCTGGAAGAGAGGGACGAGTAGGTGTCAATAATATACTTTGATGACCATCTGTCCTTTATTTCTAAGAACATTACATCCAGAGCCATGTCGTTATAACAATATATTCTCTCTTTTGGAAATAGCGCTTTTCCAGTACGTAGAGTCTTCAACGCTGACTGATATGAAAACTCAACTCTGTTTTCACCCTTGAGACTATTTCCACAGGCGATGTTGAAATCTAGCCACGGTAGGCTCTCTAGTTTTTTAGCCAGTCTATGCATTTTTTTGATTGCAGTTGAAGTGTCAAAAGATACTTTTTCAGGATGGATATTTAGACAAATGGCCAGTTCATGAGGGTTGCGTAGTTCATAACTATAATTTCTCAATTCACTACAAGAGATAAAGTCGATGATTTTTTTTATCTGATTTTCTGTCGGCGCATTTTTTGATGCAACTTGATAAGATTGAATGATTATGACAACTGAATATTCGGTTATAAACTTATTGGGAGTGTATGGCGGGAGAGCCTTTTCTGCTCTATGTTGAAGGTTATTGGTGATGGTTTGAGTAGATGGTAGAGGATCATTTATTGCTTTGGGTTTTATGAATTTGGTTGTTTCTTTGGAGTTTGCGATCCGGTTACAAATTTTCGAGACAAACTCATCTGCAGACAATAAATCACTCAAATAACCATATAGATCTAAGGCTCCTAGACATTCGCCCCCTTTGCAAATAGGAATGATAAGTCTGCCATTGATGTTTTTATCATACAGATCGAAATCTTCGGCTATGAGCTTTTTTTTCTTGCTGAAGATGACTGCTTTTCCTTCATGGCACAGGCTTCCAATCAGTATCTCATCTTTTGAGAATACAATGGTTCCTTGTGCGTCAATAATATTAATATCGAAATCGACTACTTTTTTTAGACTTTCAACGATGTTTGCTGAATTATCTTTGTTTATATGCATGGGTGACCACAACTGATTTTCATTATTGTGAAAAATTCATGACAATTCCTTCCTTGGATATTGTTTCCAGCGTATAAGTATCAGAAAGATATCGCTTTTACCAGATCGTCTTCAGTGACGTTACTATCTAGGAACTCGCCATTAATTTTACCGTTATAGAGGGCCAGGATTCGATCGCTAACGCCCAGCACCTCCGGCATTTCAGAGGATATGACCAAAACGGCATACCCGGTTTTAGCCAAAGACCGGATCAATTTATGAATCTCTGATTTTGACCCGACATCGATTCCTCGAGTCGGCTCATCAAGAATTAATACTTTTGGGTGGGTCGAAAGCCATTTCCCAATGACTACCTTCTGTTGGTTTCCACCGCTGAGATTGCCTACTTTTTGTGCCCAGCTAGGCGATTTAATAGCAAGCTCTTCGGCATATTTGTCATAAACTTCTAGTTCTTTGCGCTTTCCAAGTATTCCGAAATTTGTGAGTCTATTTAAAATAGACATGGTAATGTTGTCTCGACAATTCATGCCCAGAACTAAGCCTTGCTCCTTACGGTTCTCAGGTACAAGGGCAATTCCGTATTTTACGGCGGCTACCGGCGAGCTTATCTCTACCTTCTCTCCGTCTAAGTAGATCTCACCCGTCGATGGCTTTCGCAGACCAAATAGCGTTTCTGCTATTTCTGTTCGTCCTGCACCCACCAGGCCGTACATGCCAACGACTTCTCCTTTTCGAATAGAAAAATTAATATCTTCGAAAAGCCCATCGCAGGTCAGATTCCTAACTTCTAAAGCGTTCTCTCCAAATTCAGCGGCATCAGCGTTCCTGGTGGTATCCAGGCTTCTACCAATCATCATCCGTGTTATTTCGTCTTCGTTGGTCTCACTGGTATTGACCGTGCCGCGATAACAGCCATCGCGGAGAACCGTAATACGATCGGAAAGTGTGAAAATCTCATCCATTCGATGAGAGATATAAACCACAGAAACATTTTCTTTCTGTAAATCTCTGATAATGTCAAAAAGAACGAATTTCTCAGTGTCGGTTAAAGACGCGGTGGGCTCATCAAACACGACTATTTTGGGTGTGAAGACTAACGCCCTGGCGATTTCAACCATATGTTTCATCGCGATAGAGAGTTTGGAAACTTTATCTCGTGCGTTGAAATTACATTTCAGTCTTTTTAGGATTTTATCGGCATTAGCATACAGTGTTGTGTTATCAACTCTATTTGGCCATTTTGTGGGAATACTGCCCAGGTAGATGTTTTCAGCAACGGTCATCTCTGGAACAAGAGAGAGCTCTTGGTGAATCAGCAGTATGCCTTGATGCTTTGCATCCATAGGGCTACTAATTTCAATGGGTTTGCCGTCCAGATAGATCTGCCCTGAATCTGCCTTATGAATCCCCGCCAACACTTTCATTAAGGTTGACTTGCCTGCGCCGTTCTCTCCCACCAACGCATGAACTTCACCACGATGGACCCCGAAACTGACATCGTCTAGGGCGGTGACCGAAGGTGGGAATGTCTTAGTAATATTTTCCAGTGTCAGCGCAGGAGCGCTCTCTGCTGCATGAACGCCGAAGTCTTCTTGTTGTTGAGGGTTGTTCATACACTTAGCTCCTGCTGTGAACTACGGTTTACCTGGCTATCAAAGAGCAGCACCGCGATCAGAATTGTCCCCATAATAACCAGCACATAAAAAGAGGGGACCTGGAGAAGATTCATTCCATTACGAAGAATACCGATGGCGATGATGCCGCCGAATGTTCCGACGATGCTGCCAGAGCCTCCGGTGAGTTTGGTGCCGCCCAAGACAATCGCGGTTATCGCCCATAATTCGAAGTCACGGCCTAGGTTGGGTGTTGCGGCTCCCATCTGGGTCGATAGGGTTACGCCTGCCAGTGCGGCAAAAAAACCACAGATAGCGAAATTGATCACCATATGCGGGCCCACTCGAATCCCTGCATCGATGGCCGCTTGTCTATTGCCACCGACAGCATAGGTGTTACGGCCATGGATGGTATACGTGAGGATCCAGTGCATGAGAATGGCGAGGGCAACGAAGATCAGCGCCAGAGTGGGTATTCCCATGACCGAGCTACTACCGAAATCTGAATAGGCAAAATCATTGGCGAAAAATGATTGTTCTTGGGTGTAAATGAAAACCAGACCTCTGACGCCGATCATTGCCCCCAAGGTGACGATAAAAGCATCTACGCCCGTTTTCCAAACAATGGCACCATTCAGTATGCCCAATAACACCCCACTGCTTAGCGCGACCACAACGGCGAAGCCAATGCCGTGGGTTTGAAGATCAACGGCTAAACAAGCGGAGAGGGCGACGAC
>SDWK01001004.1 GCA_004195335.1 Shewanella sp. | reverse complement strand
ATATTGCTCAATTTACGTAAAATATTAATTAAAATAACAGTGCGATCTATTTTTAAAAATACCAAGAGTCATCTCGTGTCAGCACCACACAAAGCCACAAATTTTCAAACAACCTTAGCCTTAACTTGCTCTGGTTAAACATGAGTGTTCCCAATCATAAATCGAAGCATCGCTTTATGACCCAAAAGTGAGTAACGACATGACTACATTAGAAAACAACAAAAATTGAAACAAAAAAGCCCCATCATCTGACAGGGCTTCATGTTAACACTTATAGTCTATCGAGCGACAAGACGCTAGCTGAGCTTAAACTTACTCACCTCTGCAGCCATAGTATTGGCATCAGCTAATAAGGCTTCATTTAATTGACTAAGCTCATCGGCAACCGCCTGAGTATTCTGATAAATCTCACTGATCTTAAGTGCATTACGATTGACCTCTTCAGAGACGGCCGACTGCTCATGGGTCGCCGCTGCTATCTGTTCGTTCATACTGTCAATCACACCCACTTCATGGACAATTTTATCGAGATCATGACCCGCCTTTTCCGATTCACTCACACTAATTTCAGCCTGTGTCTTGCCCTTATCCATCGCTTTAACAGCAACCACAGCCGCCTTCTCGAGGCGTTCAGTCATATCCTTGATATCTTCGGTTGAGGTTTGGGCTCTCTGAGCCAAGCTTCGCACCTCATCAGCGACAACGGCAAAGCCCCGGCCCATCTCACCAGCACGTGCGGCTTCGATAGCCGCATTTAAAGCCAGTAGGTTTGTCTGTGCCGCGATACCACTTATCACGCCTAAAACAATCACAATCCCTTGAATATCATTATCCAGTTCATGAATTGCGATAGAAGCCTCACCCATCTCCTCTGCTAACAAGTTAATACTGTCACAGGTTTTACTGACCTCAATATTTCCTTTTTTAGCTTCGATGTTCGCCGCTGCGGATGCCTCTGACGCCTTAACCGCATTGACTGCGATCTCTTGAACTGTCGCACTCATCTCTGTCATCGCCGACGCAACCTGTTCAGCCTCACCATGACCGATAGCAACATCTTGCTGCATCAGCGTCGAACATGTCCCCATCTTCTCTGAGGCATTCAAAAGCCTGTCGGTATTATCTCTTACCTTATGAATGACTTGTTCAAAATCATTCATCATATTATTAAAGGCACGACCAAGTTCACCGAGCTCGTCACTCGTCTCACTTTTAACGCGAACGCTCAGATCAAAATTTTGTTGGGCCGTGCTGATGGTGGAGTGCAGGTAATGCAGACGGTTATGCATGTATTTGGCAACAGTAACTGAGATAAAGATGACCAGACTGCCTGAAATAATCAATATCATCATGATACTCAGCATGACAGATTGAGAGGCATTCAACTGCTTTTCTGTGACTGTGATTAAGGACTCGGATAGGGATTTCTCGAATACGTGTACTAACTCGATTCGAGCCGTTGATTTAGCAAACCAATTCTCAGCACTCTGCGCATTGATAGCCTCCCCTTTTTGACTTAACGCAATCTGTCTTAGTGCCTGTACATCGGCTACGGCCTGAGAGTTGGTCAATTGACTATACTGGCTTTTGACTTCTTCAGAGGCCAAGGCAAGAAAGCGCTCTTCATAACTGGCTTGCTCCGATACCAAGGTGACAAACTTAATAAACATGCCCGGCTTAAACTCAGGGTTTCCAAAAGTAGAGCTTAACACCGCACGTTCAATCCCCGCTCTCTCCTTCATTTGAAGGTAGGCACTGAATGAAGCGGCCTGAATGGCAATCTCCTGGCTATCACCCTCTTTTGCTGTCTGATCGACGATACTTAATAGCATCTTATTGAGGCGGCTATAATAGCCAACCTCTTCGGCCACAGATATCGACAGATTATCGACACCGGAACGAATATTATTCAGTCTGGAAAATTCGGTGTTAACACGGCTCAATTGACTGGAGAAAACGGTCGGCAACGTGTTATCGCCAACAAAGGTATTGAACCCCAATAATTGCTTATCGGTTAATTGTCTTTGACTGGGTAATTGACTCGCAAAAGACTTGCCCTGAGAACCGATAAAACCGGCACTCATTCCTCGCTCTTTTTGTAACTCATGCACGAGATCACTGTTAACCGTAGCCAGTTGACTCAACACTTTTACTTGCTCGAGTCCCTGTCTCAGTTGGTACTGGTTATATACAACAGAAGTACCGAATAATATACAACCTATTATGGGGGGGAGTATGACGAGCATAAGTTTGTTTTTTATGCTTAAATTTCCGATCCATCGAAGCTTCATGAAAAAATCCTTGCTGAGGCGACTAAAGTGAACTTTAGACTTAAAGTTTAGCGTACATATAGTTAATGTTTTAGATGTTATAAAAAAAAAGTCTTCATATGGAAGACTTTTTAATTAAGATTAAACTGGAAGGCTATCAGCAAGCATATTTGCTATTAAGCGTTACCTTTCACTTTCATATTTAATGTCTGTGCGAAATTAAGCATACGATCCAGCGGCACAAGTGCGGCTTCACGCAAAGCATCATCGACAAATATTTCATGGGGAGTCGTGTCAGTTGCAGTTAGAGACGCTTCAATAGCTTGCAGGCCATTCATCGCCATCCAGGGACAGTGAGCACAACTTCTGCAGGTAGCGCCATTTCCGCCAGTTGGCGCTTCAATCAATATTTTATCCGGCGCCCCTTGCTGCATTTTGTAGAAGATGCCTCTATCGGTTGCAACAATAAAGGTGTCATTAATCATGGATTGCGCAGCCTTGATTAGCTGGCTCGTAGAACCAACGGCATCGGCCAGTTCTACGACACTAGCAGGCGATTCCGGATGGACTAAGATGGCCGCTGTTGGATGTTTAATCTTTAACTCTCGAAGCGCTTTTGCCTTAAATTCGTCATGCACAATACAGTCACCTTGCCACATCAACATCTCGGCGCCAGTTTGCTTGGCAATATAGCTTCCCAGATGACGATCCGGTCCCCAGATTATTTTCTTACCCTGGCTGTCTAAATGCTCAACAATCTCAAGTGCGATGCTAGAAGTCACCACCCAATCAGCCCGCGCCTTAACGGCGGCAGAGGTATTGGCATAAACCACAACGGTATGATCAGGATGGGCATCACAGAATTGACTGAAAGTATCAATAGGACAGCCAATATCCAGGGAACAAGTTGCTTCAAGCGTCGGCATTAAAACCGTTTTCTCAGGACTTAGAATCTTTGAGGTTTCCCCCATAAATTTAACGCCGGCAACGATCAAGGTTTTTGCCGGGTGATCACGCCCAAATCGAGCCATTTCCAGTGAATCGGAAACACAACCGCCCGTCTCTTCGGCTAACGCTTGGATCTCGGGATCGGTATAGTAATGCGCGACCAAAACAGCGTCTCTTTCAACCAATAACTGTTTGATACTAGCCTTATAGTTAGCCTTTTCAAGTTCGGTTAACGGCAATGGTTTAGCTGGAAATGGATATTGAACACTTTCAATTTGTGGGGCTGACAGACTCATGTTAAAACCAGTGAGAAATGTATATTAGCGAGATTATACGTAATTGAAGGCAAAAGATTAACTCATTTAAGCGAATTAAAAATAAAAAGAACGCAAATCGCGTTCCTTTTATGTTCAATTTAAATCGACTACTGCATCGCGAGTAGCATCTCTTGAGGCTCTTCTAGGTATTGCTTCCACAAGTTACAGAAACGAGCAATGGTGCCACCATCGATAACCCGATGATCGCCGGACCAGCTGATCTGCATGATTTTTCTTGCTTCAACTTCACCATTAGCATTGAAGCGCGGCAGTACCTGTAGCTTACCTAAGGCAACAATCGCCACTTCAGGCTTGTTAATGATAGGAGTGGCCACGGTTCCGCCTAAGGCACCGATATTAGAGATAGTAACCGTACCTGACTTAAGATCGTTCGGGCTCACTCTACCACTGCGCGCGGCAGTGGTCAGCCTAGTGATCTCTGCGGCTATCTCTAATATAGATTTATTCTGCACATCTTTAACGTTTGGCACCAGCAAACCCACTTTAGAGTCGACTGCCATACCGATATTATGACGGCTGAGGTAGGTCAGTTCGGTGCAATCGTCATTGACTTGGCTGTTTATTACCGGGAACTGCTTTAAGGCAAGAGACATAGATTTCATGAAAAATGGCATCATGGTGAGCTTGAGCTCATCAGTGGAATACTTTTTCTTCATACTCTCACGCAATGCGACCAGAGCAGTCAGATCGATCTCTTCACAGTAGGTAAAATGAGGAATAGTGCTAACCGACTCGGTCATCATCTTAGCCATCAGCGCTTTTACACCACGAATAGGTTCGACTCTATCGATAATCGAACTGACCTCGGTTGAACTGCTTACACTGAGCGCTGGTGTAGTGATTGAACTGACGTCATGCTGAGCACTTGAGATTACCGTATTTGTGTTAGTGCCTGAATGATAACGTTCGACATCATCCTTAAACACACGACCATTTTTACCCGTGCCCGGAACATGAGCGATATTGATATCCAACGTCCGAGCCAAGCGTCTAACCGCAGGGCTGGCTAATGCCTTTCCCTGAGCGACGGGCTCTGTACTATCGTCTGTCGATGATTCAGTTATTGGGGTGGATTCGTCAGTTGCAGTGACGGACGTCGTGAGTTCCTGCTCAACTTCGACAGCAAACAGTGGTTCATGAACCTTAGCCAGTTGCCCCTTTCTATAGTGCAGTTTGACGATTTTCCCGGATTTTATGGCAGGAATTTGTACCAGTGCCTTATCTGTCATCACATCGGCGATGGGCTGATCTTCGACGACTTGCTCGCCTTCGCTCACCAACCACTCGACCAACTCACATTCTACAATTCCTTCACCGATATCAGGCAATAAGAACTCTTCAATTTGAACACCCTTTTTAACAACAGGAGTCACATCTTCTGATGAAAGGTTTTCACTTCTACTCTCTGATATAGTCTGCTCACCGCGATTAGCAACGATTACCTCATCAACCGATGATGAGTTATTACCATCTAAATCAACAGAGTAAAGTGGGGCGTGCACCTTAGCAATCTCACCTTTTGCATAGTGAAGTTTTTTGATCACACCCGCATAAGGTGCTGGGATCTGAACGAGTGCCTTGTCCGTCATGACATCTGCAATAGGCTGATCTTCAGTGACGGTATCACCTTCACTTACCAACCATTCGACCAACTCGCACTCGACAACACCCTCACCAATATCGGGCAGAATAAACTCTTTAATCATTGCCAAGCTCCTAAAATTTAACCGTTGCTTTAATCGCTTCAAATGTCTTCAGCGCATCCGGCATATATTCTTTCTCATGGATCAATGGATACGGGGTATCCAAACCACAAACACGACTGATTGGCGATTCCAGATAAAGAAAACACTCTTCTTGTATCGTGGCAGCAATCTCTCCGGCAAAGCCACCCGTTAACGGTGCTTCGTGATTAATCAGCAGTCTACCTGTTTTCTTAACCGATGCCGCCACGGTTTCGCTATCCCACGGTGCCAAGGTTCTTAGATCGATCACTTCGCAGGAGATCCCAAGTTTTTCCGCCATATCGGCCGCTTCTTCGATGATCTCCATCTGAGCGCCCCATGCGAGTAAAGTGATGTCTTTACCTTCGCGAACCACTTCCGCCTTACCCAGCTCAATTTCATAGTCCCCATCTGGAACTTCACCAATACTGGCTCGATACAGACGCTTAGGCTCAAAAAATATCACCGGATTTTTATCACGTATTGAGGCCAGTAATAGCCCCTTAGCTTGATAAGCATTCCGGGGCACAACCACTTTCAAACCTGCTGTTTGGGTAAAATAAGCTTCAGGAGACTGAGAATGGTAATGTCCACCCGCTATCCCGCCACCATAAGGTGTACGGTAGGTAATGCCACCAACATTAAATTCATTACCACTGCGATACCTGAATTTGGCTGATTCATTCACAATCTGATCGATTGCCGGAAAAATATAATCGGCAAACTGAATTTCGGCGATCGCCGTCATTCCGTTAGAGGCTAAACCATTCGCAAAACCGGCTATCCCCTGCTCCGTCAAAGGCGTATTGAAGCAACGGTCTTTACCAAATTTGTCTTGTAAGCCGGACGTCGCGCGAAATACACCACCGAAATGGCCGACATCTTCACCAAACAAAATCGACTTATCGTCGGTTTCCAGCACGAGCGAAAGCGCGTCATTGATGGCTTGTAACATATTAATTTTTGCCACGACTATACTCTCCCTACACTTTTCGGATACGAATCAGGATACTTATTCAGGTGCTTCTTAAGGGATTTCAACTGCTGCTGTAATCTAGGCGTAGGAACATCATAAACGTCCTCGATAATGGTATCGAGCATCGACATAGGACGTTTTTCAGCAAGTTTTAATTCGGCAAGCACCTCTTTGCGGTACTTGTCATACAAATCAGCGTCTTGTTTTTCAGTCAGCCAGCCCTTGTTGATCATCCATAATTTGAAACGTTTAACCGGATCATGTGACTGCCATTTAGCCTCTTCCTCTTTAGAACGATAACCCGATGGGTCGTCAGAGGAGGAATGTGCTCCGAGTCGATAGGTCATCGCCTCTATCAATACCGGCTCTTTATTATGAATCGCATGAGCGCGTGCCTGCTGTGTTGCCGCAAGTACTGCAAGCATATCATTACCATCTACGCGTATGGTGTGAATGCCGTACCCGGGACCGCGACTGGCAATACCGTTGCCCATAAACTGCTCGCTAGTTGGGGTGGAGATAGCATAGCCATTATTACGGCAGAAAAAAATGGTGGGTGACTTAAGCACTGCCGCCATATTTAATCCTGCATGAAAGTCACCCTCTGATGCAGCGCCTTCACCAAAATAACAAACAGCGACATTACGCTTACCTAACATCTTCAAACTGTAACCCACGCCAGTTGCCTGCGGTATTTGGGTCGCAAGGGGGGAAGAGATTGTCTGATAGTTAAGCTCAGCAGAACCATAATGGATCGGCATCTGACGGCCCTTCCCAAGGTCTTTCTCATTACTGAACAGTTGATTCATAAACTGTTCAGTAGAAAAACCACGGTAACGTATTGCGGCATGTTCACGGTATTGAGCTAAGATAACATCATCATGGTCTAAAGATGCCACACTGCCTATGATGGAAGCTTCCTCACCAGTACAGGTCATATAAAAACTGATACGACCCTGGCGTTGAGCACCTAACATACGTTCATCCAATACTCGGGTAAACACACAAGTATCGTGGATTTTTATGGCTAATTCTTGATCTATGGTGGGCAGAACGGCATTTTCATACACTGTTCCATCCGCTTGCAGAATCTTTAAAATAGGGACTGAAACTGAGTCCTTATCGAGGAAACTGACACGATGGACAGTTTCATTATGGCTTGTTGCGTTGCTCATACTATTCTCTTATCAGCTGAGTGCATTTATTATTTAGTGCGATCTCAACATAGAGAACGCCAATTTTTGTAATACGCGGGAGAAACATTACGTTAACGTAAACTACCTATCAACTATAATCACCCGCTTAGTCAATCTAACCTCGGCCTTTTGCGTATCTTTAGCTTTACATTCGATGTTTAAAACCGTCCTAAAGGCCGCGCAGCTCGTCTAACTCATGAATATCTACTTGTTTTACAAACGTTTATCTATCAGCCTATAAAATCGTAAATAATACCGCCCGGTAAGCGGTAATAACAAGGCTCATTCATATCAATTCAACCAAAGGGCTAATAATGATGAGCTGACACTCGAGTTAGGTGTAATAATAATTATCTAAATCGATATTCTCAGTCGTCGCTGGCTTTAAACAAAGCACGGTTCTCTGCCCTACTGGCACCTTGGCATTAGGAAAAACTACCGCCTCGACTTTATGTACAACTTTGATATTGTTGCCGCCTTCTTTCGCCAAGATGTAACCTTCAGGAAACGATGTGAAATTTTCGACATCATTGGCAAAGGTAAATTCAAAATCATTGAACTCTTTATTAATGGCACGACACACCTGATAAAGATGGACTTTGTTGACATCAAAAGCAGACAATTCCAGTGGTTTGTTACCGATCAATCTGTTTAACATCTCCTTCAGGGAGATGAAACGGGTCATGTCATTTTGTCCCATGGGTAATACTTTACCCAGTTCGATGGTGAATGCATCGGCCTGATAATTCAGAGATGAGAAATAGCTGAAGGTGGTCGTGGGCTCATGATGGAAAAGGACGGTATCGATACCGCATGCCTCAAGAAACATGATCTGCTCACCACTAAACTTTCTGCCCGGACGATAAGGGTAGATAGCAAATTTTTCATGTTTTGAGCCACGAATGGCCGTGTGAAGATCATAATGAATACGATGACGTTGCTCAGTCTGCCCGGCAAAAAACTTATCGACATAAAATTCGAGTTTCTTGGCTCGGATCCTTTCCGGATTAACCAGCCCTTCACCAGATGAATGCGCCCCATTAAATAACCGATTCAAGTTTTCATCGATAAAACGGGTGCCATTGATAATCGCCGCAGGGTTACCAAACAAAAAAAGCACCCTTTGTTTAGCAATCAGTTTCTCTTCAAGCAGCGCTTTAACCAGTTCGTTACACAATTCTATCGGTGCCGTCTCGTTCCCGTGTACAGCACAGGATAAGACGATATCTTTACCTTGATTAACTTTAGGTTCAAATACGATAACACCGGTATCCCATACCTCCACTTGAGTATGGTCGCCTACCGAAAATGAACAGGTTTCATCGATATGTTGAGGATGAGCAAGGGTGAGGTTTAAAAAGTCCTTCGACTCTTTTAGTGCTTGAAACACGAGATACTCCTTATATTGTTCCTACACAAAGATATGCCCCGGAAAACAGACATCTGTATGTAAGATCCTTTTCTTGTTTTTATGAAAGCTCGAACAAGGATATTAGCATTTTACTCCTACATCAGCCATTTATCGGCGGTGTAAATCACCTTTTGACATAAGGTTAGCTCAAGTATTGTAATTTCTGTTTGCATTTATCCCAGAAGTAAAACACAATACAGACATCTAGCCGTCCAGACGCTTATATTGTTAAACACATTTGATTCGGATCGTGCAACTAATAGCAATTGGTATATATAAGTGAGGTAGGTTATGGCTTTAGCGACATTTGGTGCCGGATGTTTTTGGGGTGTTGAGTATTTTTTCAATCAGATCCAAGGAGTGACAAAAGCCAGCTGCGGATATATGGGTGGTAATGATTCCGCTAGCAGCTATACAGAGGTCAAGTCTGGAGAGACAGGACATGCCGAAGTCGTGCAAGTGGAGTTTGATGAAAATCGGGTCTCTTACGAACAGGTGTTAGCCATATTTTGGCAGAACCATAATCCAACCAGTTTAAATCGCCAAGGTGGAGACATAGGCTCACAATACCGTAGCGCCATATTCTTTCACTCTAAAGCGCAGCAAGCTGTGGCTGAACAGTCGAAATTAGACTTAGTACGCAGTGGTAAATGGGGAGATAGGCAGATAGTGACGGAAATTGTTCCGGTATTACAATTTAACCGCGCCGAAGAATATCATCAGAACTACCTTGAAAAAAACAACCTACCCAGTTGTCACATCTCTTTCTGAGAAACACTGGATTCCAGACAATGGGCTAATACCCACAAGCTGGAACCCAGAAACTGGAACCTACTATTTGTTAACTAATATGGCTTGATTTGGGTTATTCTTTTAACATTCGATCGATGATCGACTGAGCCTCACCGATCACCTGTTCTAAGTGAGCCTGACTGATAAAGCTTTCACCATAGATCTTAAACAGGGCTTCGGTACCTGAGGGACGGGCGGCGAACCAAGCATTCTCGGTAACCACCTTGATGCCACCGATATGAGCATTGTTACCCGGCGCTCTGGTCATCACCTGCTGGATATCTTCATCGCCTAACTTAGACGTGCCTAAAACATTAACATCGACATCGTTAGCAATAAGATCGGCAAATTTGGCTTTCTTTTCTGCGCTGACAGGGCTATCGATTCGGGTATAAAAACTGGCTCCATGTATTGCGACCAGTTCTGCATAACGCTGGGCCGGAGTCTGACCTGTCACCGCCAGTATTTCTGCGGCCAATAAGGCTAAGATGAAGCCGTCCTTATCGGTACACCAGGTTGTACCATCGCGTCTTAAAAATACCGCACCGGCACTTTCCTCTCCACCGAACGCGAAACTCGCATTGGCAAGACCATCGACAAACCATTTAAATCCTACGGGAACTTCACTCATCACTCGCTGATGCTGTGCGCACACTTTATCTATCATGGAACTGGAAACTAAGGTCTTTCCTATCGCCAACTTTTCTGACCATAGTGGCCTATGGGTGATCAGATAATCGATAGCGACAGCCAGATAATGGTTGGGATTCATCAATCCGGAACCCGGACAAACGATACCGTGACGATCATAATCGGGATCATTACCCACACAGAGATCGAAATTATCCTGATGCTTCAACAGGCCAGCCATCGCATAGGGCGAAGAGCAATCCATTCTGATCTTGCCATCTTTATCCAGCGACATAAAACCAAAACGTGGATCGACACTCTCATTAACCAGCTCGATATTAAGACCATAACGCACTGCTATCTTGTCCCAGTAATAGATCCCGGAGCCACCGAGTGGATCGACACCAATACGTATACCGGCCTTGGCTATCACCTTCATATCTACGACATTGTCGAGATCATCGACATAAGGAGCAATAAGGTCCACCGATTCGACCAAGTTTGAGCCGATAGCCTGCTTGTAGCTAAACCTGTTGACCCCTTTAAGGTCTTCCTTTAGATAATGATTAGCCTGCTGTTCGATCCATTGGGTTATCTCCCCCTCTGCCGGACCACCATGAGGGGGGTTATACTTAATTCCCCCATCTTGAGGCGGATTGTGAGAGGGGGTAATAATTAGGCCATCCACTAAATCGCCACCTTGCTTATTAGCGACCACAATAGCGTGAGAGATTACAGGTGTCGGTGTAAAACCATCATCTTGATGCACAATAACCTGAATATTGTTTGCCACCAAAACCTCGATGACACTGATATAAGCCGCTTGAGAGAGTGCATGGGTATCGATACCCAAATACAGAGCGCCGAATATTCCGGCAGAATTTCGATAGTCTACGACGGCTTGAGTAATGGCGAGAATATGCTGTTCATTGAAGTTACCATTAAACGCACAACCACGATGACCAGAAGTACCAAAACTGACCCGCTGTTCAACCCTGTGGATATCCGGAGAGATGCGGTAATAGCAACTCATTAACTTAGGGATGTTGACCAAATCCTGTTGAATCGCTACCTGTCCCGCTCGCTGATGAATCGTCAAAGCTATCTCCTGAACTATCGAATGTTAAAACGGGCCGCACAAAAATAGTGCACTCAAAAAAGGTGCACTATTTGTGATGTTCAATTCACTAAATGTTATTTGTTATGGCTTCTATTTGACCTGCTACTGTACCGTATTGCTGAAGTACCTCGGTCAAAATAGTACGCTTCTTAGCGGTATTATTATTGGTTGTGACCCAAAATCCACTTTGGCCAATCTCTTTAGGATTTGCAGATTTACTGGCCTTTAACAGTGAAGCTTTTGATGTCGCAAAGTAGAGCCTGTCTCTGCCTTGAATTTGCAAGACCTGAGAAAATTGTTCCGGCGAGGCGCGGTAAACGGCTTCGAGAATAAACAGAAAACGACCCACTGCGCCTTTTTGTGCTGCAAGCTCCTCATTATTGATGCTTTCACAGAGGTCTTTGACAATCACTTTGTTTTCGTCGAGCAGTTCTGTGGCTTTTTGTATTGTTGTATCGTCAAGGCTCTCTAATACTTCAAGACCTCTGTCCGGGTTACCACCTGTCTCTTATACACATCT
>SDWK01001024.1 GCA_004195335.1 Shewanella sp. | reverse complement strand
GCGCCTTAGCCGAAGTGGTGGAATTGGTAGACACGCACGCTTGAGGGGCGTGTGTCTTATGGACGTGCGAGTTCGAGTCTCGCCTTCGGCACCAATTAAGAACGTTCCAACGGTATCAGCTAGTTACAACCCTCACAATAAGTTGGTACACCGTTTGGTACACCAGATATAGAGTCCTAAGGCCAGTCCTTAGGGCTCTTTTCTTTTTCTAACTCACAACTTTACACTCTCCTGCTTATCTCTTCAATCATTGTTATGATCACTAACGATACCGCTACACACGCTCAATACACTTTTCTCCATCGTTTCTCGAATTACTCACATAGCTTGATACCGGATACATCACTAAGTCGTGCTCTTCGGCTTTCAAGATATCCTGCAATACATGCGGCTCCTTGAACTCAGGATCAAGCCATACATCAAAATGCTCTGGCTCCAGGATTGCTGGCATGCGCTCATGGATCTCTGCCACCAAGCTTGTTGCAGGCATGGTTACGATTGAGCAGCTCTCTATACTCTCACCTGACTCACTATCAATCCAAGAATCCCACAGTCCAGCAAAGGCTATAGGCCTACCGTCTGCCCTGTAGATGTAGTATGGCTGCTTCTTGTCTCCCAGCTTTTGCCATTCATAGAAGCCACTCGCAGGGATGATGCACCTTTTGGATTTAATTGAATCCCTGAAGGATGGTTTCTGGGTAAGTGTTTCTATACGTGCGTTGAAGGTATGCTGAGCTATCTCTTTGTCTCTGGACCAATGCGGGATAAGGCCCCATCTTAAATTCGCCATTGAACGTATCTTGCTATGTTTTCGGATTGCTGGTATCTGGAGTGATGGAGCGATATTGTAGCTTTTCTGGAATGGAAGGATTGTGTCTAGATTGAAGTGTGTCTTGAGAGTTTCTTCTGATAGATCACCAGTTGATATTCGTCCGCACATAACAATGCTCCAAGACCAGATTGCTTCTCTTGTTTCCTATTATATCAACGGCTTGACGGAACAGTTCAAATGATAGATTATCTGTGGCGGGGGGATATTGAATTCACCCATAAAGCCCGGCATGGCCCCTCCGCCATTCTGGGCTTTTTTATATCTATACCATCCTACTTAACCAACATAGTCGATCCCTGCCCCTACCCTTCGCATATAAAGAAAAGGCCCTCAGCAGGGGGCCAAGAGCCTTTCAATATCAATAATCCATACCAGTAACGCTATCCAACTACTTCACTACCTTCAAATCCTTGCCCTTACTCTTAGCAGCACGAGCCTTAGCTAACCCACCAGCCAGATCCTTATCAATCGCCATCTGTCGACGAGACTCAGAGTAATCCTTAGCTGCCAGTACAGTACCAGCAGGAATATCAAACTTAGTCCGATACTCTTTAGGTGTCATATCGTGTGCTGTTCCCAGGTGACGCTTAAGTGTAGTGAAGCCTTTGCCGCAAATCATACAGGTGATCTGCTTTTTACCGAAAGCTTTACGCTTTGAGATTACGGGAGCATCCTCTTCTACCGCTTCAGCAGTAGGCATGGCTTCACCCTTTTCCATGGCAGACAGAGCCGCATGTATTTCTTTAAGCTCAGCGAAAAGTTCATCTTTTGTCATTTCTGTTGATGATGCATGTGCTGATACGATTTGTGCTGCTAGTTCAGTAATTGTGGGCATTGAATATTTTCCCTAGTCTAAGTTGTCCCCTCTTGCGAAAACATAGTCTATATTGATTCATTTATCAATATAAGGTGAAAGAGATTGGGCCATAAATATATAAATAGGATATTAACGACTTAGCTGTTCATAGTTGTTTTCAAGGTTTTACTTGGCATATAGGTGATTATTTTTCTTGCAGCAATCTCAATAGGTTCACCAGTTTGAGGGTTGCGTCCATTCCTTGCAGCTTTTTCTCTAACCTCAAACTTACCAAAGCCAGAAATCTTGATATCCTCACCGCTCTCCAGGGTTGATTTCAATAGCTCAAAAACACAATCAACAATATCAGAAGATTCCTTCTTACTGTATTCAGCCATAAAGTACAGCTTTTCAACAAGGTCAGCTTTAGTCATTTACTCCCCACAGATTCTTTACTGACGTTGAAACCAACAGATCTCTCGGAAGCCATACCATGTCTTTTCATGATTTCAGATTTTAGACCGTTATGATCTTCTCTATTCAGATAGACGATGTAACCTTTTTCAAGCTGAACGATGATATCCTGCCGTAGGTCGGAATCAATTATCGAGGCAATGTCTGACAGAGATTTTATCTGCTGGTTATTCACCGTCAAAACCCGCAAGCCTTCATAATCACCGTAGCCAACATTCATCCTTGATGTCAGCACGTCAGATAAAATAACCGCTTCTTCACCAGCAACTGCAGAATCAGAAAAATAATATCGGAGAAAATAAAGAGGAGCCTCAGCCCGAAAATTGTCGCCATAACCTTTCATATAATCGCTACTCAATGAAGTGAAGACAGCCCCACCGAACATGACATATGGGGGAGATCGATCATATTGAGGGAACTTTACAAGCCTATGATCTCCCCACTTCAGAGTAAGTTGGACGCTCAAATCAATTTCCTGATGATCGCGAATTACGGTGAAGATTACCGTCTCACCAACTTGATGTTTTTTAGTGAAATAATCCGAGTTAACCCTCAGCCCTTTACGTAACTCAATTGAATTATTGCTGGATATCTTGTGCCCATCGACAGCGATTAAAACATCACCCGGTCTGATGATCCCGTCAGATGGCGAGTCAGCAAGAACCCTTGCTACAAGAATTCCAGTCCCATCTTCACCAAGGCCAAGATATTTGCGCAGTCCGGGATTATCTAAATTTTGAACATACATACCGTTTTCTGGAAAGCCGTCATAATTTCCATCTTCGAGGTCTTTGAGAAAGTGACTGATGATAGGAGTCGGAATGATGTATCCAATATTCTCGGCACCATCAAGTCCCTGCATTGCCACACCAACAATCTTCCCGTCCAACAATGCTGGGCCTCCACTATTTCCGCTGTTGATCGCAGCATCTAACTGTATTCCTAAAAGGTCCAGTTTGCTCTGTACGTATTCGACTTCTTCAATACGTGAGACAACTCCCGCTGTAATACTGAGAGACTCTCCTCCAGTTGGATATCCGTAAACCGTTACATTGTCTTTCAGATCAGGTAATTTTGAAAATTCAAGAGGTTTCACACCCTCAAAAAACTCAAGGTCATCAACTGTCAGAAGAGCAAGATCGGCATCGTGAGAAACTGCAATCAGCTTAGCCGTATATTTCTGAGGAGATCCGTGACGTTGGACTTGGATGAATGTTTGGTTCGCAACAACATGCGCATTGGTGAGGACTCTGCTGCCAGAGATAATAGCTCCCGACCCAGTAAGCTTTTCGGTTGTCCCACCTTGCCACGGATAAAGGAAATTATACTCATTGGTGGTAGTAAATACCTTCACCATAGCTTCACGCACATCAGCATGGCTCTCACTGACACCAACGAACGCAAAAAAAGAAATGAAAACCATAAAACAGGCTATAGATCTAGATAACATTTGTACCTCTAATGTCTTTTTTGAAAATGACTACATAACCAAGGAACCAAGGGAAACTATTAATCGATGGCAATCAGGGTCTACATATACCGCAAGCACGATATCCAGCATTCAAAGCAGCACTCCTGCTAGCGAGCACCTTACTGCAGTTTTTACAGTCGTAGAGAGTAGTTTGGTGTCAGGTTTGCCTTTCTGCTATTTCGAGCTTCTTCTGCACTGCCACCCTACGTTCCTGCAACGAAGTATCAGACTCCGTCTTGCTTGCCA
>SDWK01001023.1 GCA_004195335.1 Shewanella sp. | reverse complement strand
TTTAGAAATAGGCTTTTAGCCGTAAATCTTTTTGTTAAGCATGCGAATTAAAAAGGCAAACCTTAATGATCGTGTGATGCGCCAGATTTTTCTACATCGGCTTTGAGGATATAACTATTCTCGATTACGTATTCCGTGCCAATGGAAATACCAGCCAGCACTTCAATTTTATTACCTACTATTCGGCCTAATTCAAGCATTCTTACTTCATATTCATTGCCAACCTTGGCATAGACGACAGTAAAATCACGGAAACTTTGTAACGCCTTGCGCTTCACCGCCATCGCCACATCGTATGTGTCAATTTCAATTTCTGCGCTAACAAACGAGCCTTCAGATAATAAAGAATCACTATTGTTTACTAAAACACGGAATAGCTTTGCCTGATCATCCCGTACTTTCAATACTCGGCTATCAATTTTACTGAGTTGCTTTGCTGCAACGCCATTAATGCTTAACGTTGTTTTTGCGCCAATTTTTACCCTTGATAAATCTTTTGGAAAAACAGCTAACTCCGCAATTAATATTTCATTGTTGGTTACTTCGAGTAAAACACGGCCATTAGACAATTCGCCTGAGGTAACATGAACAGCACTAACAATGCCATTTTGAGCAGAAAAAACTTGATACGATTGTAGGCTCTCATTACTTTCAACAGTGAGTAGTAATTGACCTTTCTTAACTAAATCACCCAGTTTGACATTTACTTTCTCTACTAGCCCATCGAACCGAGCATAAATATTACTGGTTGCGTCGCTAGGTAAAGCTAGCTTGCCATACACTTCAACGGTTTCATGGAAGGTTGACGGGCCAACTATTCCCGTTGAAATTTCCATTGCCTGAGCAATTTCATCTCCGATACTTGTACGCCCTTCAAAGTTGTCATATTGCCACTGGTAAGTTTTGTCTTGATAGTTAGCGGTTATCGCAACAATAAATGAATGCGGCTCGTAGATAACCATATCACCACGTAGATATTCACCTTCTTGAAAAAAGTTTATGTCATCAATAACATCACCTAATCGAATGAGCTTTACATTGAGTTCAATACTCTCTGGCGCAATAGCTTTTCCGTCCGTTGTTGCCCACACACGAAATTCAGGTGGTACGCCCGTTTCAAAAATAGCGAGTTCAATGGCAAAGTCATCTTTTCGCAGCATGCGGCCACGATTTGGGCCTTTCTCAGGTTCGGCTGCTTCAACCGTTTGCTCCGAAACAGCAAAGCTGGAGAAACTTGCACTTAAGCTAATAAAACAGAGGGTGCTTATTAGGGCTAATATTTTAAATGTTGGTCTCATAGGATATTTCTCGTTACTATTTTGTTAAGGGGAGCATTAGCAGCTTTATTGAGGGTAAAAAGGGACGTACCGGTTAAACGCTCTAGCTCAATATTGTTTAAATGGGCATTTTGATAAGCACCGATCAAATCTGATTGAGCGTTTAGCAATGTTTGTTGAGTATTCATCCACTCGGTATAGCTATACATACCAACTTTGTAGGCTTTCTCAGCTTCGGCAAAGGCTTGCTCTAACACAGGAATGACTTTTTCAGTTATCGCAGAAATTACTTGCTGATTGCGTTTAATTTGCTCGATAAGCACATATAACTGGGTATTGAGTTTATGAACGAGCGCCAGTGATTCTGTTGCTAGTTGTTCTTTTGAGGCACGTAAGGCGCTGATTTTTCCTTCATTTTGATTGCTATCACCAAAAGGAATTGAAATTCCTGCAACCAAAGCAAAATTATCAGTTGCTTCATAACGGCGTAGCCCGGTTGAAAATTGCCATAACGGTTTAGTCTCAATACGTGCAAGCTCTATTTCAGATTGAGCAATTCGTTGTTTTGTTGCAAAAAGACTCACAGCAGGGGTCTGTTTAAGTTTATTAAATAATGAATCAGCATCTGAACTATCAATTATTGGTAAGCGTGGCAAAGATAACAATGAACCGATAACCTGACTTTTCTTATGTAGATCATTTGTATTTATGGCTTGAACTTGTCCGCGCCATTGGGCAAACAATTGGTACTTACTTACATCGACCTGATGAGTTAAGTCATCAACGACCAATGCTTGCTTAGCTACCTCAGCTTGAGCTTTAAACTTATCGACTAAAGATGATTTCCCCGCTTTTACCCGTTTATCTACTGCTGTAAATGAATTACTTGCTTGTGTGAGGCTAAGTTTAGCTAACTTCAATCGCTCTTTATTAACTAGCACCTGTACAAAGTAGCGCGCGGTTTGGGCGGCTAAATCTAAAGCTTTAACTTCACGTGCTAAAGCCACGGTAGCGCCGTGCACTTTAGCTGCTTGCATTTTACCTTTAACTAACTCCCCATCTAATAACCAAGCTATCGACAAAGTAGATTGCGCACTTTTAAAGCCACTATGTTCACCCGTGCCCAAGGCGTCTTCGATTGAAAAATCAATTTGTGGTCTAGACTGAACACCTGCCTGTTGAGCATAGCCAGAATAAACCTCAGCTTTAATAGCGAATGATTTAAGGAGACACAAAATGGGCAGAGTAGCTCTAGTAACAGGCGGCACCCGCGGTATCGGAGCCGCATCAGCATATCGACTGGCTGAAGCCGGAGCGAATATAGCCATTACTTACAGCTCATCAGCCGAATCGGCAGAAGAAGAGGTCAACAGACTCGAGGGGTTGAGCATTGAAGCCCGTGCCTACAAGGCCGATGCTGCCAAGCCGGAGTCTCTGCCGCAAGTTGTCGATCAGATCGTCAATGACCTCGGCGACATCGAAATTCTGGTCAACAATGCCGGCATGTTCGCAGGTGGGATGATCGGTGAAATCAAATACGAGGACTACCGCCGCGTTATGTCGATTAACGTCGACGCCCTCTTTACGACGACTCAAGCGGTACTCAAGTCAATGCCCGACGGCGGCCGCATCATCAATATCGGCAGCGTCCTCGGTGAACGCGCCACGACCGCCGGCCTCAGCGTTTATAACGCCAGCAAGTTTGCCGTTGCAGGCCTCACCCGCAGCTGGGCCAAAGACCTTGCGACCAGAAACATCCTGGTGAATGTCGTTCAGCCGGGTCCGATTGCCACCGTCATGAATCCGGATGACGGCGAGAACTCGGACTTCATGCGTGGTCTCACTGCCCTCGGCCGCTACGGCCAACCACACGAGGTGGCAGCCCTGGTTGCGTTCCTTGCCGGTCCGGAAGCCACATATATCACCGGGGCGACCCTCAACGTTGATGGCGGCTGGAACGCTTAGCCATATCGGGGACACTTAAATAAGTGTCCCCGTTTCCACAGTTAAACCTTTAATTGGACGCTGATTTACATGATGAATGCTGATCAAGCCAAAACCGAAGGGCTAATGGGTAAAGCTTATGATGCAAACAAAAAACAATGGGCCCAAGAGCTTAGGTTTTGGTTCTAAATCATTCTTTTCTGCGTAAATCAGCGTCCCATATAGTTTTTGGTTTCGGTTTAGGGGACAGGCACCTTTTAATGAGATCTGTGGAAGTTATGCGCTCTTACCCTTAACGCTAAAACCAGGGTCAAAGTGTCGCCAATCTCCAACATCCTCACCTCACATAATCAAGCTTCTTCCGATCTTTAACCATCCGACCATATTCCCGAACCCAGCTTAACTCTTCCGACGTTAATGGCCCCTGCCGGAGCGCCGTAAAGTTCTGCTTTAGCTGCTCGCGGGTGGCAGGGCCGGTCAATACCAGGTGAACATGGGGATTGGTTAAAGCAAAGCGATAGCAGAGTTCAGGCGAACCTGCCCCTACCTCAAGGCCCCTTTGCGCTCATGGATATTGATAACATAGCCCTGCTCAATCG
>SDWK01000515.1 GCA_004195335.1 Shewanella sp. | reverse complement strand
AGATGTGTATAAGAGACAGGGCTTGTTCTGCCTAAGGACACTTCTGACGGCCTTAATTGTGCTGGTGAGAGTGCCTGCGATGGTCCAGTAACGCCTCCAGAGCCAGAGCCAGAAACAGGTCCTTGCACTAACTGCGAGACTCTGATTCCGGTTGCCGATCCTACTACGTTCAATGGTGACATCTATTACTCAGATATACTGAGTGGTGATTTTGCCAATGCAGATGAGCTTAAAAACGCTCTGTCTACCATTATTGCGACGGGTCAAAAGAAACTGAGCTATAAGCAGGTATGGAGCACACTGACTTATGCTGATCAGGATCCCAATGACGATAAGAAAGTTATTGAAATTTACACCGGTGCTTCTATTTCTAAGTACGACAACCAGACTAGTGGTAGCGGTGCGGGTAAGTGGAACCGTGAACACGTTTGGGCCAAGAGCCATGGATTCCCAAGTGACTCTCAATGGGGCTACACCGATGCTCATCACCTGCGTCCTGCAGATCCTGGTATCAACACTGCACGAAGCAACAATGACTTTGGTGCGTGTATGGATACAGGTGAAGAGGTTCAGTTCAACGGTGCCGGTACAGGTAACTACCTGAACAAAACTACGGACTGCTGGGAGCCTCGTGATGAGGTGAAAGGCGATGTAGCTCGTATGATCATGTATATGGATACTCGCTATCAAGGGACCGATACAGCTACAACTAATATGCCTGATCTTGTGGCTGTAAATCATCTAACTACTACTGATGATGATAGCAATCCTGTGATCGGTACGCTTTGTACTCTGTATGCGTGGAACAAGTTAGACGCTGTTGATACCTACGAGCAGAACCGTAACAACCAGGTATACAAATATCAGGGCAACCGTAACCCCTTCATTGACCGCCCTGAGTTAGTGCAAGAAGTGTATGGTGCAGTCTGTGGTGACGATCCAAACCCTAGTTTGGTAGTCGAAGGTGATATTGTTACTCCTGAGAGTGTAACTGAAGGTACTGCATATACCATAGATGCCTCTGCAATCAAAGCTGGCGAAGGTGTTACTCTTACTTACAAGTGGGAGCAGATTGTTGGTGAAGAGAAGACCGTTGTTGGTAGTGAGGCTGTATTGTCTTTGACTGCGCTAATGGTTAAAGCCGACACAACTCTGAATTTCACTCTGACCATCAGTGATGGCACTCTGGAAACCACTAAAGCAGTTAGCCTGCCTGTGACCAACGTGCCTTTGACTCTGGATGTGACGTTTGCTGGTAACACCAAGCTGACCGAAGGCGAAAGTACTGCTATCACAGCGACTGTTGCTGATGCTCCAGAAGGTACTAGCTACAGCTGGAAGCAGGTATCTGGAAACACGGCAGTGTTTACCGCTACAGGTCTGACACTTGATGTGACTTCACCTAGCGTAAGTATCGATCAAGTTCTTGTGTTCGAGCTCACGACAACTGTTGGCGAAGAAAGCTTCAGTAAGTCTGTTAGCATTGAAGTGACAAACACCGAAGACACGGGTTGGACTAAGCCTGATGGGGCTGGTAGTTTAGGTGGTCTTATGACTCTGCTGCTACCTCTAATGTGGTTGCGTCGCCGCCAAGGCTAATCATCAGTTAAGCCTATAAAAAGCAGCACCGGGATCGCTCTGGGTGCTGCTTTTTTTAACTGTATAGACGTTGTCTAAATCTCGCCTTGTGCGCTTTGTTCTCACCATGGGAAATCAGCCATTAAGGCAAGTGACAACGCTTATCTGAATAATATTGAAGGATTATTATGAATACTTCACTCCGTCCTTCTTGCCTGCTTCTTACCGGCTCAGCTATCGCTCTAACGATAGCATTGAGCGGCTGTGGTAAGAAAAAGGTGGAAGAGGCGCCTAAGGTGACAGCATCTATCGCCTGCCAAGCCGCTGGTGATGACTGTAAGCGCTTCACCTTGCTGCATACCAATGATCACCACGGCCGTTTTTGGCAAGGCTCAAGAGGTGAGTATGGTATGGCTGCACGAAAAACCATACTTGACCAAATCCGCAAAGAGGTCACCGAACAAGGTGGGGAGACTTTACTGCTTTCAGGTGGCGATATTAACACTGGCGTACCTGAGTCTGATCTTCAAGACGCCGAGCCAGATTTTATCGGCATGAACCACCTTGGCTATGACGCCATGGCCGTGGGTAACCATGAGTTTGATAATCCATCGACGGTGATGGATAAGCAGAGAGGCTGGTCAAAATTTCCTTGGTTATCGGCCAACATCTATCGCCAAGTCGATGGTGAATGGCAACGCTACTTTGAGCCCTACAAGCTATTCGAGGTTCAGGGCTTGAAGCTAGCCGTAGTCGGCCTGACTACCGAGCATACCGCTGAGATAGGTAATCCAGAGTTCGTTGAAGATCTAAAATTCACTTCTGCTCAAACAGAAGCCAAGGCCATTTTGGCAGAGCTTGAAGAGAAGCATCAACCGGATCTTGTTTTTGGTCTCACCCATATGGGTCACTATGAAAATGGTAGACATGGTAGTAACGCGCCCGGTGATGTTGCTCTTGCTAAAAGCCTAAAGCCTGGCCAGGTCCAAGCCATCATTGGTGGTCACTCACAGTTGCCTGTTTGTATGGAAGGGGACACAGGTGAGTACGTAGAAGATTATGGCCGAGATGAGCCTTGTAAGCCTGATCGTCAAAATGGCACTTGGATCATGCAAGCCTACGAGTGGGGCAAGTTCGTTGGTCGCGCCGATTTTGAATACTATGGTGGTAATCTTCACCTGGCAAACTACGAGTTAGTGCCTGTGAATACTGAAACCAAATTTGGCTCCTACTATCCGTCTCATATGCTCACCCCTAAGGATAAGGAAACTCTTGAACTGCTTCGCCCCTATCAGCGTAATGGGCAGCAGAAGTTGAGAGAGCAGATTGGTGTTGCAAAGGCGGATTTCATTGGTAAGCGTAAGGTTGTTCGTTACCAAGCTACGCCTCTGGGGATGATGATAGCCCATGCTCAGACTCAGCTCCCTGTGCCAGCAGATTTCGGCATCATGAACTCTGGCGGTATTCGTGCCACCATAAAGAAAGGGCCTATTCGCTATCGTGATGTGCTTAAGGTGCAGCCTTTTTCCAACAGTGTGACTGTGACTGAGATGAATGGGGCCGAACTGAAGAAGTATTTGTCTAGGGTTGCGCTTAAGACTAGAGGCTCTGGTGGCTTTGCCCACTTCAGCGGCATCAAGATGACCGTTGATTGTAAAGCTAAAGATGTCAATATCAGATCTGTTGGTGACAAGCCTTTCAACCTAACGGATAAATATCGATTTACCCTCCCTAGCTATAACGCTGCGGGCGGTAACAAGTATCCCAAGTTGAAGGAAAAGGCGAGAGACACCGGCTTTATTGATGCAGATATGCTTTACCAATTCATCAAGAAGCATGAGACGCTCGATCCCGTCACCTATGACAGAGCGAAAGATGTTCGCTATATCAACTCCAGAAGTTCTGACGGTTGTGGCAGTTAATATTGTCATTTAATAAGGTTAATCAGCTGATACCTTAGATCTCGAAACAGAGCCCAACCTTTCGGTTGGGCTTTATTTTTTTAAGGTATGCGTCCGGCAAACTACACCTAGCCTAGTTGTACATTCCAAGGTAATAAGTGTTCGAGACTCTCAGGCTGTGCTGAAGGCGGTTTTTTTATGTCTAAGATTCCTGCATTGCCTTATACCGATTGGTATTATCTCTCTCTCATTGCTCGCCTTAGTGCGCCTTTGTTATAAAAAGTTGTATAAATA
>SDWK01000506.1 GCA_004195335.1 Shewanella sp. | reverse complement strand
GTTAAAATGACCTTCCCTAAAAAGAAGTTGATTAAGGGAAGGAGTTTCACATGAGTGCCGCTCAACATTAATAGGCGCATGAAGTCACCTCTAAGGTTGATTGGCAAATCCAATTGCCTTAGCCAAAGTTATTTCTTGCAGGGGAACAATCGACCAAGCGCTTGTTATTGTGAAAAAGCCAACCATATTCAGAAAACACAACTAAATATGGTTGGTCGCTTCGGTTCAGACCGAAGATGGGAAACTAACTAGACTTCAGCAGACTATTGCTTATGCTTATCAAACTTAAAAGTATGACAGTTGCTGCACATAGGCTTTTTAGGCTGGTGTTCACCATGACACTCTTGGCAAGGTAACTCTTTGCCATAGTGCAAGTTGTTGTGTGGGTTTTGCCACTTGTCTTCTTCACTTCGAGCCGTCTGCTCTGCTAGATCATCAACATCATGACATTGCAAACATGATTGATCTGACGGAAATTGTTTAGTGCCATTGTCGTGGCATGTCTTACAATCCTTTCCGATCACTTCTTTGTGGTGGTCACGTACTTCAACAGCCTGTGCAGACAGTGTTAATAGGCAACCTAATGTTAGCGCCAATACCGCTTTCAATTTAATCATCTCTAATTCCTCTTATAATCTGGCAAATTTAGGCCTGCATGACACTGCGAGCGGCTGTCATACCCATCACCATACATTCAGGAATTGAGCAACTACCGAGACGACTCACACCATGAATACCACCACACACTTCACCCGCTGCATATAAGCCAGAGATTGGTTGTCCAGTGAAGCTATCTTTCACTTCAGCTTTAGTTGTGATCTGTACACCACCTTGACAGTAATGCACCTTTGGCCACAAACGAACGACGGTGAAAGGTGCTTCGATGAACTTGTCCTTCGCCTTAGTCATATTTTTGCCGAACTGCTTATCATCACCAGATTTAACGTAGCTGTTGTACTCTTCGATCTGTGCCTTAAGTGGCTTCAGTGGCACTTCGAAATGCTTAGCCAGCTCTTCGATTGTGTCGAACTTCCAACCGACGTTGTATTTGATCACTTTCTTAGTATTAGGATGCTTCTTCGAATCTTTATAGCTGGTGATCAAGATTGGAGGTAGTGCCTCACCTTTCTCATCACGACAGCTTAACTCGGCATCGGCGCGCGTCTTACGGTCGGCAATTTCATTCATGAAACGCTTACCGGTTAGACGGTGGATCGCCAATGAATGAGGGAAGTTATAGATAGTGTAGTTAGACACATAACCAAAACCACCTTCATCAGGTGATGCCCAAGGGCCAGATTGGATATGAGCCAAATGTACAGGGATTGCACCGAGACGGAACATCTCGTACATACCTTCACCAGTCGCACCAGGTGCGTTGGTACAACCCACTTCAGCGGTCAGAGTTGGATCTTGCGCCATACGCAGGTTGACGTTCTGTGCAAAACCACCGGTAGCCATAATCACACCGCGTTTGGCGCGGATATGACTTATTTTACCTGGCTGGTCTTCACCAAAATGATAGTTTTCACGCATTTTAACGCCAACAATCTCGCCCTTATCGCCCACTAAGAAACCTTCAAACTTAGCGCGGTTATGGGTATGAACGCCAAGTTTACGGCATTCGTTTAATAGTGGCTGAGTGATTCCTGCGCCGCAGCTCACTGTAGTTTGGTAAGTACGAGCTACCGAATGACCACCTAATTGTTGTAGGTATGGGTGGAATTCAGAGCCCGCATCCATAGTCATCTGCAGTGCTTCACCAGCATGCTCTGCAACGTGACGTAGTAGCGCTTCATCGGCAACACCACGACCAGACTTCATCTGATCAGCAACCATTCTTTCTACAGAGTCTTGTACACCCTCTGTTTTTTGCATAGGAGTACCAGGAGCAGCAAACAAGCCACCATTGATGGCTGAGTTGCCACCAAAGTAAGACATTTTCTCGAAGATATGAACGTCTTTAGCACCTTTTCGCGAGGCTTCGATTGCTGCGGCTAAGCCTGCAAAACCAGAACCAATAATTAGGACTTCAACCTCTTTGTCCCATTTTACTCCGTCCGCTTTCTCAGAAATGGCCATCGCTGGCGCTGCTATAGCAACACCCGCAGCAGCTCCCATTCCTTTAATGAAATTGCGGCGTCCAAGCAGATTTGTATCTTTCATCTGTCATCACCTTTATTTTGTTTTAATCGACACAGTGATCATAAAGATGGAATGAGTTCCAAAACGAGAGTTACAAAACACTACATTCAAAACACTTTGATAACATGTTGAAAACTAAGCCTAGGTTCAAATTCGTTTAAAATTACAACTTTAGAGATATTTTGGACTCGATTCCAAAGTCAAACAGATGGCTAAAAAAGCAAGTAAAACCAAGCGTAGACCACATCATGATGTTAGTGTGATGAGATAAAATACTGGTATAAGTGTGTATGGAACTAGAAGATATCTACCGACAGGATCTAAGTTTGCTTATTGCATTACAGATCCTAGTTGAAGAGTGCAGCGTTACTCGAGCCGCCAAACGCTTACATCTGAGTCAGTCTGCCACCAGCAGAATTCTGGCTCGTCTGCGTGAAATGCTCAATGACCCCCTTTTTTCCCGCGTCGGACAGAGGTTAGTTCCCACTCAATTTGCCCTCGATTGCTATCAACAACTACAGCAACCCACAGGCCAGTTAATTGAGATGCTAACGCCGAAGATGTTTGTGCCTGAAGCTTGTAAACAAAAATTCACCATCGCCGCTACCGACTATGCGATGCAGGCCTTGGTACCTTTTATATTGCCTGATATCTATCGTAAGGCGCCTAATATTCAACTTGAAATTGTCCCGGTTCAACACAAAGAGATGCAATCACAACTCAGCGCTCAGGGAGCCGATATGGCGATGTGTCGGGCCATTGGACAAACATTACAGCTCAATCAAGAGTTTCTAGGAAAGGTGGGGGTGAGTTGCCTGCTGTCTCCGGGGCATCCCTTAGCGAACAGTGAATTAACGTTAGAAGATTATCTGCACTATCCCCATGCGACTATCGCGATCAGTGATGGGGTGAAGGCGTTACTAGATGCTGCTATTTCCGGTCATCAAGCTCCTACGGAGCGGCTGAGGACGTCGCACCTCGATAGTGCCTTGGCGCTGCTTCCCTTCCATGAGTTATTGATCATACTACCGGCAGGAATGGCGCAATTAGCAGCAAGTAAACACAGATTGAGAGTTAAACCGCTTCCGTTTGAGATCCCCGCACTGGATTATAATCTGTTTTGGCATTCCAGGTGTGAGTTAGACAAAGGCCAGCAGTGGCTTAGAAAAGAGATTGCCACTGCGACACAAAGATTACTCGCGGACTAAAGCTTAACGAGAACTCGACCGGTGACCTGCCCTTTAACTATCTTATCGGCAAACTCTGGAACTTGGTCGAGGCTGATAGTTTGACCCGCTTGTTGATAGTAGCTGTCAGGTAACAGCTCAAGCACCTGCTCCCATGCCGCCTGACGCTTTTCAAATGGACATGACACCGAGTCGATGCCTAACAAGCTGACACCACGCAGAATAAATGGCATCACTGTGGTTGGTAGTGCAAACCCACCAGCCAGACCACATATCGCCGCGGCGCCGCCATACTGCATCTGCGCTAATGCTGTCGCCAACACCTTATTACCCACAGTATCGACAATACCAGCCCAGCGCTGCTTCTCCAGTGGTCTTGCATCTTGTTCGAGCTCACTACGCTCAATCACTTCACTGGCACCAAGAGAGCGAAGAAGATCGGCATTCTCTTCAGCGCGTCCGGTACTGGCCACGACCTTATAACCCAGACGTGATAACAGGG
>SDWK01000773.1 GCA_004195335.1 Shewanella sp. | reverse complement strand
GCTCAGATTTATGCCCTTTCGCCGCACGGTTGGCCGCTAAGTTCTTCACCTTGCGAAGGCTGCCTTCACTTGCATCCTTAAGTGACGCGTGAAATGGCGGGTTACACAGGGTGATATCGAATCTGTCGTCTTTGTAAATGATGCCGTGGAATACTTTTTGATGATCGGTTTGTAGCCGTGTCTTTAACTTGCCCTGCAAGCCTGAGTTTCGCTCGATGATCCGATTGACGTTCTCTATCGACAACGGATCCACATCGCTGGCGACAAATCGCCAGCCGTAGGCTTGAATGCCGAGTATCGGGTAGATGCCATTGGCGCCGGTACCGATATCAAGAGCATTAATCTTCATCTTTTTTTGAGGCTTAGACTTATGCTTAAACTTACACTCAGAGTCTGGCTCTGGAGCATATGGGACATTTTGTCTTACCCCTTGTTCCTCGGCTTGTTCCGCTGTTTTATCCTCAGGGATGTTCGAGTCAATTCCGGCCAACAGGTCGGCAATATAGTGAATATAATCGACTCGCCCAGGGATCGGAGGACAGAGAAAACCTGTAGGAATATCCCAATACTCAATCCGATAGTGAAGTTGCAGCAAGGCCAGGTTCAAGGCCTTAACGGCTTGAGAGTCTGCAAAGTCGATGGAGAGGTTGCCATAAGGGTTCGGCCTGACATAAGGCTTTAACGCCGGACTCGCCTCAATCAACCTCTCGAAATCATAACCGTCCCGGTGCAGGTTGCGCTCATGAAGCCCTTTTTTCTCGGTCATCACCTCAGCCTTGCCCATTTTTTCGAGCTTGGGCTGTCTGGCTGGCTTCTGAGTTGTCTGTTTCTGGCGGTTCTGTTTCTTAGAAGGCTGTTTTTGAGTGAGCTTAGTCATATGGGATCTTATGCCGTCAGCCGAGACGCTCACGGCAGCAATAGAGAGATGAAAAATCTAATCGTAGAGGTACTTAGTGAAAAGCAGGTTAACGACAACGGCCTTACCAGTTTCCTTTTCGATAAGCCGATTGACGGTGTCATAGCATTCACGCCTGATCTCTTCTCGCCCGGTCAGTGATTTAACCTTATCGGCGGTCTGGCTCCCCATTATTTCCAGGATAGCGGCGCGCAACAGGGGATCATGATGCTCGAGGGCGAACAAATCTTTGGGGTCTCTTACCATCAGTTCGATACCGATACGGACAAAACCCAGCTTTTTACCACTAGAGATATAGTTGGTGATGAGATCGGGTTCAAAGCCATAATAGGCATAGTTATCTTCTACTTCCCCTTCGGCATAAGCACCAAAGCTGAAAATTGTCGCGACTACAATAAGCAGCAGCGATGCAAAGTTTTTAATATTCAAGAATGACTCCTACTCTTGTGTAACAAATGCCCGCTAATCTTTCTGACTATCACTTTCCAGCATGCTAGACTGCGTCTGTTTGCCAGCCAGTATCGTACCGAGAATGAAATGAGTGTGACTAGGTTAAGTTTCCCCTATGGTGAATCAATTCAGTGGTTTTCACCAGAAGAAATCATCGATCTTCCCAAATCTTCTTTAACCAATTGGTTACTTTCCCCTGAAAGTCTAACTCAAAAATTGCGCTCTCACTGTGATGAATTTGAAGTTAAGGTTCTCGGTGAGGGAACATTGATCCCATTTGATAACGAATTTACAAACCAAGACAAGGTTTGGGTCCGTGAAGTCCTGCTTTGTCTGGATGGCACGCCCTGGGTTTTTGCCCGAACCTTAATCCCGGGTAGCTTACTGAACAAGAAAAAAAATGAGCTGTTAAACCTAGGTACACGGCCACTGGGTGAACTGCTTTATACCAACGATGAGTTTACACCGGGGAAAATAGAAGTTGCGCACTTCACCCCTTGTCAAAAGCTGGCAGAGTTAACCGAATCTCTCCAACAGAGTGTGACTGAAGAACTATGGGGACGTAGACGCTACTTCTCATATCAAGACGACCAGCTCATCGTCGGTGAAACGTTCCTGCCCGCCGCTCGTCAGGCGATTGAAAGACTATAATTCCAATCGGTATAATCACATCGGCAATGACAACGACGAGCAGAAATGAAAAAACGCCCACAAGGGCGTTTTCTATTTCAGGGCCTAAGAGTCTCTCTAAGTTTAAGTCTGAGTCTACTCGCTAAGAATACCGTCTTCTGAAACCTAACAGCGCGAGTAGCCCAAGGCTGAACCAACCTAAACTTCCCCCACCGGATCCCGAATCAGTTGATGGCGTCACAGGTGGAACCACCGGAGGAACCACGGGTGGCGCGGTCACGGTGACTAACGTAGAGAAACGGCTTACGTTACTCACCTCATCGGTCACCGTAAGTGAGACAGTATAGTTACCTGCATTCGCGTAAGTATGGCTCGGCGACAGCAAGGTACTCGTCTGCCCATCACCAAAACTCCACAGGTAGCTGAGTTCACCCACCCCTGCACTCGAGGCGTTACTCAGTGTGATACTAAGATCATTGCTGACATAGCTAAAGTTCGCCGTAGGAGGAACCTGAACGTTAATCAACACCAGATCACTGGCTGTAGTCCCCGCGCTATCGGTCACCAGCACAGAGACCGCGTAGTCATTCGACTCACTGTAGCTGTAGGTGGGATTTGCCAGCGTGCTGCTTGCTCCAATGACACCAAACTCCCAGGCATAGGTGTAACTACCCTCTCCACCGTTCACCGTTGCGCTGAAAGATACCCTCCCCGCCGCTTGCTGGACGGCAATAGTTGCACTAAGCACCTCTGGCTCTGGAGTCACACCATTGTTATATTTCAAACGAATAGTCGCTGAACTTGAGTCGTTACTCTGCTCAATGACCTCCATGGTCAAACCCAGCTCAGGCAAGATAAGGCCAGACTGAGGCTGAATCGGCGCACTGTAATCCAGACTGTCATCGAACAGAGAGATTGATGACAGATGCGCATCACCAGAGAAGCTCGACTGGTTGAACATGCTGAATGTGGCATCGCGGATCTGATAATCCGTTTCAGTATAAAGACCACCTATATTACCGATAAAATTTTGATCCGCATCGATGACACCTATCAAGCCTGAACCTGGGTGAGCACTTGAGTTGTTATCGGCGTAGCTGAAGTTTTCCATCCACATCAATACACCTGGCTCATAATAATGGCTGGGTAATCCCGCATCCACACCGTTATGGCTACGTAACTGAATGATATAGCGACGTGCATCACCGGGACGCTCACTATTTATTCTGGAGAACCCAGCTAAATTCATGGTGGCTGGTGTTTCCGCATCATCAAGATAAACCTGCGAGGTTGCCGCCATGATAACTAGGTTGTCGATAGCCAATCCGTAATCTCCAACGGCCTCATCGGTACGATAGATAAGACTTATCTGGGCATTGTCTCGACCAGCATAGGCACTGAGATCATACTCGAGGTCGACCCAGTCATCGGGGCCCTCGGCGCCAGCAATATCCGCCGAGCGGCCGGTAATGATATTACTGGCTCCGTTAATCGTGTTGCTCGCCTTAGTGTGATTACCGGCAATCACGACGCCGTCGACCATCACTTGAGCGTAATCATAATCCAGCTCTATATTCCAATGCGCCTTCATCTTCAGGGTGAGAGGGATGCTACTGGGGAGGTCAACCTCGAATGAGGCGGCATTATTGATAAGGTGCCCCTGACCGGAATAGTACTGATAGCTACCGGCATAGGGCTGCTTAAACGGAATGTTAGCAGCGGGCAGTGGAATCGATATCTGGTTTGTCTGAGCATGGTTCACCGCTTCGACCAGCTGAACATCCAGGCCAGTCGAGGGGATATTCTCGAGCAATATCTCCTGCTCCGTTATCCATCTTCCCTTATATTTTTGTTGCAGATATGAGTTAGCATAGGGGCTAAAGCCGATTGGCTGCGCTCCGGGAATATCACCAGTCCAACTACCACCCGACATCACCGACCAGGACCCTACGGGTGAACCGTCTCCGATATAAGTGGTGTCATACTCGTCGGGCAAACCCAGATCATGGCCAAATTCATGCACCACGACACCTGCCGCGGCATCGATGGGCTGCACTGTGTAACCAAAGACTTTCTTACCGGTTCCCGGGATGGTGTAGCCTGGTTCTCCGCCGGTGTAGACGAAAAAGCGATGAGACCAGATAGCATCGACCCCGAGTACGCCCCCACCCGCCTCTTCGCCGATACTGGAATGAAACAGCATCACATGATCAATATCGCCGTCGGGTTCATCGACATTGCCATCGCCGTCGAAATCGAAGGGATCTTCAACGTCATAGCTGGCTAACTCAGAGGCAGACATGCCCGCTGCCACCTTGGTCACCGCTTCTTTGACAAGATCCGGTACCGCCTTGTCATCACCACTGTTACCAACATCATTGCCTCCATAAAATGAGGCGTTATTATTCGCCGTTACCCAGCCTTTAACGTCCCCGGTGAAAAAGAAGCTGCTACCTGAAACCGCCTGATAATATTGATACCCGGTCATTAGGTTTTGCCCCTGAGGGCCGGTAAAACCTGAGGTCGAAAACATCAAATCTTGGTAATGAGAAGTCGGATAACTGGGGTAGAACATAGGGGTGTCGCTGGCAGAGAGTCGGTTAGCATCGTGGGGAAGGTCGGGGAAATCGACTAACACACCCAACACCTTGACCGTCTTGGTAATATCGGCATCGGCAAAGGCTTCAACAGCGCCCTGCAGAAGACTCGTTCTAGCCTTACGATTGGCGCTCGATTTCAATCTTAACTTTTCAAATTGCGCCTCAACAAGCCCCCCTTTACTTTGGAAACCACTGGCACGTTGAGTAAAGGTATCGACGGCGGCGCGCTTTTCAGACTCGGTCGCTTCGGCTGACAGTTCACCTCGCTTAATTAACCAATACAGGATCTGTTCCTTATTGATGACCCCGGCATCGGCCAATGTCCCGGAAGGGGAGTTAGCAATCACCGAAATTCCGTCTTGGGCGGCTACAGGAAGAGAGATGAGACCATTCATTGCAAGCAATAAGGATAACCCGAGCGTAGCAAGCAGATTAACACCATTTTTTCTATTCATTTTAACCTTCCTCACTTTCTCTTCTTCGGGCAATGCTCGAAGGCTTGCTGTCTTTTACTGATGTATTGGGCAACGACTCTGTCTGCCTCTTCGGGGCTCATCTCTTCTTTTATCAGCCCTCGATCCAGCAAGCTTTGTTTAAGTTTAGACCTATCTTTAATGGGCGGCATGGATCCACAAGGGGATATCTGTTGCTGATTGTTATAGGGAGGAGCGGCAAGCATCTTCTCAGAGCCAGAATCGGCATCGGTTAGCCCCGAAGAGCAAGCCGTAAGTAGACCTGACAACAGGGCTGCTGAAATGATGGAGGCAAGTAAAAATAGGACGGTTTTCATGGCATACCCAAAACATTAACTCACAAAACTGTAACAGCCTCGGGGGAGGTTTCACAGCTTATCGTCGACATTTATCCGGTATTTACCTAGCTTTGCGCTTAACCCACCAAAATTGATCGTTTTATCCTCGATACCGTATACCGGATGGGGAGTTCAGGGAAATAACACTGATCATGTTAATCTCACGGCTGGCTCAACCATGACTCATAGATCAACAGCAGCACAGATGCCGACCAGCTGAAGTTGGTGCAGTGCAATCCCTCTCCGGTTAGCGGATCGTAATTCTCCCTAATGGGCGCCTGTTGAAGGATCCCCTCACCTTGCTCAATCAGGCGTGTAGCAAGGCGTTTGGCCTCCAAATCATAACCATATTTTTTAAGTCCCATTAACCCAAACAGGGCCTGGTCCAGCCAAACCGGACCACGCCAATACTGAGTCGCCGCGAAGTTCGGGCTGTCGGCACTGACCGTAGGAAAAGGTATTTTTGTCGCGAATGTCTGCTCTGTCAGGTGTCTTTCTACCATCATCTTCGCCTGATAGGCCGAAGCGGCACCGGCCCATAAGGGGATCCAACCCTCTACGCCCTTCCCGGCCTCTATCATCTGATGCGTGCCAGAGTCATCGAATCTCAAGTCATAGAAAAATCCGGTCTTGTCATCAAACATTCGCGTCTGAATGAGCTCTTTTAAATGAGCGGCTTCACGACTCCAGCGGCTCGACTCATTATCGAGCCCTTGTAACTTAGCCATCTTGGCCAACATCTCTTTTTCAGCAAACAGATAAGCATTGAGATCCACCGACTCCTGAGACAGAGAATAGCCGACGAGCTTGCCTTTTTCATCATGATTTTCCAGTACCTGCACGCTAGCATCATCATCGAATCTGGGGGCGTTATCCATGCCTGACTCCCATGCAGCCGCCTCTATGATGGCGCCGCGCAGCGGCTTACCCTCTTTGAGATGTGCCGGATGCAGGTTAGCACCATACTCGGCGAGTCCATTGCCATTGTGATCACGATTGAGATACCACCACTGATGGTAGGCCACCAGTTTAGGGTACATGAGTTTCACAAACTCAAGGTCGTCACTGCGTTGATAGATCTCCCACACAGCCCAAGTTGCCAGCGGCGGTTTACCGTTGCGCTCATTCCAGTTGCCTCCTTGCCCGCCCCGAGCCGGATCTTTGTTATAAAAAATCGCATCGGGCAGGCTACCGACATCCTGTGGCCGCACCTTATCCTCAGCGGTAAATTGATAGTCAAACATGGCCATAACATTAGACTTGGCCAGTTGAGTATCAAAATGAGACAGCGCCACCGCCTGTTTCCAGCTATCCCACGCCCAGACACCATTGAACCACTTATAGGTGACCGAAGGTGTTACCGCATCGCGTAACAGTGCCCCCGCCGGACTGCGCCAGTTATGCACTAAGGTCAGCATGCTTTTCATGGCCATCTTGCGATATGCCAGCTTTCCACCTTTGATTGCCCGAGTCGTCCTCTGCTGCCAACGCGATCGATTGGCTTCGAGTGCTTTTTCTACTTCATTCCACTGCGGTGGCTGATGTGTGATCCGCTCGGATTGGGTATGAAAATAGCGCTGAGCACTCAAAAACTCCTGACGTTCACCACCCGCAAGAGTGAAAACAGATGTAGAAGCTTGATAGCCCTGGTCTTGTGACAGCTCAATCAGCATCTCACGATCGAACCAGATTTCGTACTCGGCATCCGCTAACTGCATCTGCCAGGTCTCCATGATGGGGTTAAGCTGCCATCTAATGCCCGTTTTCCAGCTATCGAGCCGCTTAATGAGTTGATGTTCTGGAAGTTTGGGATGAGCACTGAAAGGTACGCCGGACCAGGTTAGTTGCCAACGTTGCGGGCTCATGGTGTGATTAATGAGCCGGGTATGGATCACCGATGTACGATTATCGCTGTAACTCAGACTCATCTCTAATGAGATATCTGGCCATTGAAATTGCTGAACTAGCGCATCGGGGCGGCTATAGATCTGGCTCTGTGTTGCCTGAGCAAAATCTAAGGATTGGCCACTATCCATATTTTTAAGCGACAACCTCTGCAGGCTGTCACTCAGATGAAGACTGTACTCTTGAGCGATAAACAGAGGGCCGGTAAAGCTGCCAAAATATTCTGGGGTGTCAGGGAGATGAAAGCCGTGCCATGCCCCTTGATCTACGTAAGTAGCCGGGATAACCAAGTTTCCTTTAGTATCCCGCTCTTCCATAGAGGTAGGAGTGCCTTGATAAGGAAGCAGGTTATGATAATCGGCAGAGGTCAGTGTCGTGAGACTTGAAATACAGAGCAAGAGGCAAGAGAGCATGAACTAACCAAAAGTAAAATTGAATACAATATTCAGATTATGTCGACAAGCCCTTCTTGTTGCAAGAGATGATGCTCACTCCGTCATCCCGGCGATGCTTTTAGCCGGGATCTGACCTCCACGGATGGAGGGAATGCCAAAACTGGTCTGGAACCAGTTGGGTAGACCTCCACGGCCTTAAGTGTTCCATACGCTTTAAAGGCATTTCCCATACCCTTATGGGTCAGTGGAGGAAATATCGAATGATTTATGGAACATCATTGACCAGCTCTTGTAATCTGAAACATTCGCGGCTAAAGCCGCTCCTACGATGTAGTTCAGCTTACTGGACGACCTCTCCCATATGGAGCATATAGCTTGCAATGCCATCGAGGAACATCTGCACCGAAATCATCACCAGCACCATACCCATTAGGCGTTCAACCGCCGTAAGACCTTTTTCTCCAAGTACCTTAGTGAAGACTTTATAGAAGAGCAAAATGACGGCACTCGCCCCCCACGCAGCCAGTAACGCTATGGTCCAATCCATCATCCGAGAACTGTCGGTATGTGCCAGTAAAATCAGCGCAGCCAATACTGAGGGGCCGGCCATCAAGGGGATGGCCATAGGTACGATAAAAGGCTCTTCACCCGCCGCCAATCCAACGACACCACCGGGCTGAGGAAAGATCATTCTGATGGCAATAAGGAACAGAATAATACCACCGGCAATGCTCACCGATTCAGACCTTAAGTTTAAGAAACTAAGAATCGCTTCACCGGCAAATAGGAATAACAGCATAATCACGAGGGCAAATATCAGCTCTCGGATCAGTACCCGACGGCGTTTTTTCGGCTCTATATGACGTAATATGGAAGCGAAAATGGGGAGGTTCCCCAAGGGATCCATGATGAGAAACAGCATCACTGCGGCGGAAAAAACATCCATAAAATAAGCTTAGTGAGAAGACTAATATGCCCCACATTCTATAACCTTTTACAAACACTTCCATAGACAAATCTCACCGTCGGGCACAACTCACAAAAACCAGCAACATATCCTTATGACAAAGCTCAAAGTTCACTCCAGGCGAGTCGATTTTTTGTTCTGTGTGTAAATTCTACTTATTCATCTCAAGACTGGTATACTATGTGTCGTTTTTCCAAGGCCTCCTCTTAAGAAATCATGCTCTATCTTTTAGCCAGTTGTATCGCACTGTTGTTAGGTCCTATTTTCTATCGCTTTTTCTCAGCAGAGAATGGACTCCAGAAAGGCCTGGATGGATTTATATTCGTCTCCTTAGGCGGCTTAGTGCTGGTTCATATTTTACCCGAACTTCTGGAGCATGGCGGGTTTCTTGCCATTATTTTTGTCATCATTGGTCTGTGGGGACCCACCGCCAGTGAACGACTCTTCCATCGATATTCTGAAGTCACCCATAATTTAACGCTTATTCTCGGCATTAGCGGTCTACTGCTGCACACCATCACCGACGGTGGTGCAATGGTACTGGCTCAGCAAGATGAAAACTCAATTCTACTGGCCTTAGGCATCATACTTCATCGACTCCCTGTGGGTTTAGCCATTTGGTGGCTGTTAAAACCACAAGTGGGCGCGCGCTGGGCTATGGTCGTACTGGGTGGCATGATGTTGCTGACCAGCGTTGGATACTTTGCCGGTGAGCAGCTACTCGCGCATTTGAGCTTAGATAATACCGTTTATTTGCAAGCCTTTGTCACAGGCTCGATTCTTCATGTTGTCCTGCATCAGCCCCATGGCCAGCACCATGAAGATAAACAAGGCAAATACGAATACCATGCAGGGATCGGCAGCCTACTCGGTATCGGCTTACTGTTTGTATTGTTAATGATGGACTCTGGCGGCCACGAACATCACGATCACAGTCAAGGCGCAGAGCAACTAGTTGAGTGGATGCTTATGCTTGCTCCTGTATTACTGCTCAGCTATACGGTTGCGGCCATTAGATACAATTTCGGTTTATCTCCACAAAATAAGGATCTGGGTCAAAGGTGGTTACAGCGCTTAGCCGGCCCGGAAGCCTTGATTATTACGACACTTTTGCTCGGCCCAGTTATTGCCCTGTGTCAGCTGATCGGCCTCTCGATACTAGGGACACTACTGACACTGACCAAGGTTGAACCTACCGACCCACATCCCTCTTTGCCAACATCCCCTTGGCGTTTTGGCTTCGCCCATCTCGTGGACAGGAGTGCCCCCTGGATACTGTTGAGCCTGATTCTGGCCAATTTAATTGGTCACCCGGCAGTCCCCTTGGCTAATCCGGCAATTCAAGTTGCCGTGTTACTCGTGTTGTTTTTACCGATGCGCTTTTGTAACTTAGGTGGCGCCGTTCTGGCATTGTCACTGGCCTATAGTGGCTGGAGTATGCCTGCGGTAATGGTGGCCTTGATCGCCGCACCAGTCTTCAACCTGGCTCAATTAAAGTTGATGAACTGGACACTCAGAGCCTTAGTCGTCGCCTTAGTACTTATCTGTTCACTAATAACGGCCATGGTGCAGCCTCAATGGCATGCCATGATGACGCTTGCAGACCCGATAAACACAGTATCGCTGATCATTCTGGCCACTCTGTTTGCCGCGAGCTTATTACGCTTAGGTCCAAGAAAGTTTATGGCGAGGATCATGTTATTAAAGCCTAAAGCGCATGATCACTCCCATGAGCACAAGCATTAGGGCTAAGATAGTTTTAAGTCGAAAGTTTTAAGTTGTAAGCTCAAGACAGAGCAGAGAAAGTTGCGAGTTGCGAGTTGCGAGTTGCGAGTTGCGAGTTGCGAGTTGCGAGTTAATGTTGAAAGAGGAATAACAAGTAGCAAGCAACAAATTGATTCGTCATCCCGGCGATGCTTTTAGCCGGGATCTGACCTCCACGGCCTTAAGCGTTCCATACGCTTTAAAGGCATTTCCCATATCCTTATGGGTCAGTGGAGGAAATGTCGAATGATGTATGGAACATCATAGACCAGCTTTGGATTTTATCTCGCTCGAAACTCGATACTCGTGGCTTTCTTTACCTTATCTCCCCCAAGTTAATGGTAATAATTTCAAATACGGTTTAGATTCAGAATATAGTCCAATAAGTTTGAGCTCCTATGTGCATTCTCTTCATAGCTCTGAACCAACATCCTGAGTACCCATTGATTGTCTGTGCGAACAGGGATGAGTTTCATCACCGCCCCACCGAACCAGCGCATTTCTGGCAAACCGACAAAGAGTTGTTAGCGGGAAAAGATCTTGAAGCCGGTGGCAGTTGGCTCGGGATCAACAAGGAAGGTGACTTTTCGGCCTTGACTAACTTACGCGATCCCATGAGACAAAAGAGTAATATGAGAAGTCGTGGCGAATTGATTGTCAAAGCGCTCAAACGGCACGAGCCGCTCACGGTCAGCTGGCTTAGAGAGCACAGTGAAAACTATAACCCTTTTAACTTAATCTTCGGTCATGCAAAAGAGCTGTACTGTTTTAACAGCGCCGAAAAAGAGCTAACCCGGTTAACCTCTGGTTTTCACTCTATCAGCAATGGAGCATTGGACGACATCTGGCCCAAGATGGCACGGGGAACCCAGTCACTGGAAAAGTTGATCAGCGAATCGGCACAACCCGATATTGAAGCGCTGATCAATATCATGAAAGATGAGACCCGAGCTAGCGATGTTGACCTTCCACAAACTGGCATCGATGTCGAATGGGAGCGACTCCTCTCTGCAATATTCATTCGCCATGAAGAATACGGCACCCGCTCCACCAGCATCGTATTACAAGACAATCAGGGCAAAACTCGCTTCATCGAAGTCAGGTATGACGGTAAAGGCAGAAATCTTGGCCGCCAAGTGTTCACTGTTGAGTCGGCACCAGTTTGAAAGAAAGACTGAATGCCCCTCGAATTTCGCCACTGCCATAACCTAGGGCCAGATCATTAGGGTAGTGCATCTTAATCTTATCCTGCAGGGGTTGGGCAAGATTGCTGCCATGACATTTAAGGCATAAAGGAGTGGTGATCTGTGCCTTCATAAAACGATATTCCCCGTCAACAAGCTCCTCATATTCTAACTCTTGCGCCGGTTTACCTTTAGCGAGTTGCAACTCAAACTCCTGTAATACTTTTCGCTCCCAAACATCAGTAACGGCATTGGCATTCCGATTTTTCAAACTGACTCTGCGAATATTCCACCCAGATTGTTCGGAGAGCTCCCGGGCTATTTGAGGCGCCTTAATCGCACAGACATCGACAGCATTTAGCGGTCCTCCTTGCTGCATCGCTTGTATAAGCTGAGGCTTCAGAGTGGAGCCAAACTGTTTAACCAAACCTTTAGCATCCCGATGCAACTCCTGGGAGGCATTCACCGAAAAGGAAGCGATTATGAGGGTTATAGC
>SDWK01001018.1 GCA_004195335.1 Shewanella sp. | reverse complement strand
ATAATTAGTCTTAAATATCCAGTTGGCAGTCACCGGTGGCGGTTCAGTCCAACGGAGTTTTGACGTCGGCGTGACGACGTAAAAACTCTTATTTCGTTAGAGATCTTAAAAATGAAAATACAAACAATCGCCATTGTTCTTTTTCTCTTGTTCTTGTCTTGCGGATTTGCACTATCTGCTGGCCTCGAAACAACAAAGAGCAAGCCACAAGATAAAACCGAACATCCCGAGTCCACCAGTAACCAGCAAAATGTAACTCCCAATTTTATAGCGCCTGTCAAAACAACATCGCTGAACGTCGCGCCACTCGCTGCCCAGCCCGATAACGGTACACAGAAAGAGGAAGAAAACAGCCAAGCAGCGGGCAACAAAATTGCTATCTATACTTTTTGGCTCACGGTTTTTACCGGCCTCATGGTGTTGGTATCGCTCCTCATGTTCCTTGCTACCCGAAAGCTCAGTGCTATCGCACAAAACGAATTTTCCGCCACACACCGACCCAGAATTATTGTTCACACTATGGGGAACATTGGTCGTACCGAAGATGAAATAATCCCGCAATTCACCTACGTCAACACTGGCGGTTCGATTGCCAAAGTTACTGAGATTAGCACCAGTGTTTTCTTCACCGAAATTTTGCGCCCAGGTATCGATCTCAAGCCCAACAAATACCTCCCGAAAAAGATTATCAAGCCAGGTGAACGATCTACCTTTAAAGCACCATCGGGTTTCTCTCAAAAGAAATCCGTTTTGAACGAAATGAAACAGAACCGAGGGGATCACGGTGAAAACTTGTTCTGTGTCGGCGTTATCTCTTACGAAAATGCTGCTGGTACAAAATTGGAGACTGGGTTTATCCGCCAATTCGACGGCGGCAGCAAACTCTGGTTGAAAATTAACAACTCCGACTATGAATACAATTACTAAACACGACCGAATGGGGACATTAAGGACAATCTCTAACCAGATAATGAACCGGACGGAAAATAGTTGTGTTGTAAATTGAATAGCTCGGTGGGTCGCATTGCGTAGGCCGCCGCCGGTTATCATCAACCGCTAAGCAATTGGAGAGGTCGCATGAGTTTTAACGAAGAAGAGCTGATCAAGATAAGGAAAGCCACATCTGGCTGGTTCAAAAAGTCAGCGCGAAAAACTATAGCCCAGTCTTTGTTGGCGATGAAGCCAAAGATTGATGTTGCAAAAAAACTGGACGATACACATCGAGAAGAAGCAATAAAAAAGCTCATGAACGAAGCGACTGCCACAAGACAACATGCGTTGCAATCTGGAGCCAATTCTTACAGTCATCCACAGTGGGCAGCTGCCGCCGCTTGTGAAAGTTGGCTCCATGAATTGGTCGGCGGAACACCTGAAGGTATTTCCCGTATTGAAGTGTTAATTGATGAATTATCCAGGAATTGAAATGGCGAAAAAATATATAGACCAGGATTTGTTTGATTATTTCGTTTGCTTTGTTGCGTTGACATCAATGGTGTCTGAGCATTCCGAGAGTGAAGTATTTAACATGGGTTGGAAATCTTACGAGGCCGATTTGATTGATGACGGAATTAAGGATGACGTATTGCGAGCAGTTCATTTGGCCAAGAGCAAGCTCGTAGAAATTGATGCCCCTTCGCATTCCGCTTTCTTTAAGCATTTCCAAAAGCACATAGAACAGTACAATCCAGATGGCTCAAAGAAGAGATCATTGAAGAAAGCATTTGGTGGTATGTGGTTCGCTAAGTCAGTCCAGAACCCAAACAGGGTTCAGGATTTTACAAAACGTATGTTAGCTTTCTACGCTGGATTAATTACCAGGGCATACCAGCCTCAATGAAAGTAACATATTGCAAGCCGTGAATGTGGTGGCACATGAACTTGCCTAACAAACGCTTGCACTCGGACAAAATAAAGCTGCGCTGCTTCGCTCTGCATCTTTATTTTGCCGGTGAAGCGAGGCGTTAGGCAAAGAAGGATAAAAATGAAATTATCTACAAAAAGAGCAGCTGTAAATGCTTTCAAATGGGCAGTAGGACTTTCTACTGGTTTTATTCTTGGTCCAATCCTTATGGGCCTTATGAGTGGAATAAAAATTTCTGAAAAACTAATTTCAAAAAGGTCCAAACAATCAAAATAAAATCAAATCTAGCTCTTAGCTAAAGTAAAGTTGACAGAAGTCTATGATAGCAATATCACATTAGTGTTTTTAATTGCAGGAGGTAGGAGAAATAATGCACCTAGCCGGTAGCGGCAGGGTAATCATTCAACTATCAAACAAATTAGTTGAAGGACAAATACTCTGTGACGAAAAAGGAACTAGAGTTGCAAAAGTAATGGAATTGATTGGTCCAGTTAGTAGACCATTTGCATCTGCAACTCCTTTAACAAACAACATCAAAAAATACATTGGCAAAAGTGTTTTTGCATCTGAAGAACCTCCTGTTAGTACACCAAAAAAATTTAGGAGAAGAAAAAAATGAACATACTAGAAACCCAAAACTGTCCTGAATGTAAATCAACACTTGTTGATGACATGCAGAATGGTGAAATAATCTGTTCTGGTTGCGGCGTTGTAGTCGCTGATCAGATTGCAGATTTTGGTCCAGAAACAATTAGTTCGAATCTTGAAGACAAGATGAAGCTAGCAAGAGCAACCGGACAAACAACTTATTCTCAACATGACTTGGGAATAACAACTGAGATTTCAATTAGTGCAAAGGACTTTAGTGGAAAAACAATAAACCACGAAGTTGCAAATCAAATGCACAATCTCAGAAAATGGCAACAAAGAATTAGAGTTTCCTCACCAAGAGAAAGAAGACTTGCAAATGTTTTAGCAAAAATGGGCGAAACATGTGATGGTCTTAGTCTTTCAAAGAACGTGTTGGAAACTGCTTCTATGATATACAGAAACTTGGATGGACATGTTGATGTGAAGGGAAAATCAGTAGTTAGCATTACAGCTGCTACAATTTACATGGCATGCAAGCAATGTGCAGTAGTAAGATCATTAGAAGAAATTTGTCGAGGAATTTGTCCATCAAAAGATGTCAAATCAAAAACAAAACTTGCAGCAAGATACTATAGAACCATGGTAATGGAAATGGGGCAAGTAACAGCCCCAGTTGTAACCATGGACAAATACATCTCAAAGATTGCAAATATGACACAAACTGAGGTTAGAGTTGAAAGACTAGCCTTGGAAATTGCAGAAAAAACAAAAGACAGTAACATTTCGGATGGAAAGGCACCAAACGGAATTGCAGCAGCATATCTGTATGTCGCATCAGTCCTACTTGGACAAAACGTACTTCAAAGAGACGTTTCAAGTGTTGCAGGAGTCACAGAAGTTACTATCAGAAATAGATGTAAAGAGATTCTAACATGCTACAAACTCAAAATTACTTTGAGACCATCTCTGGCCATAAACTAATCCCCCCCTTTTTCATTTTATTATCAAAAAAATCCGTTAGGATTAGCTAAATTTCGTCGGCATTATATAGCGATACAAAATACAGCGCAACATGGCAGTATTAGAAATCAAAGACCTTCATGTAACAAGAGAGGGTAAAGAGATTCTCAAAGGTGTTAATCTAAAGACAGGTCCTGGAGAAGTACATGCCATTATGGGACCAAATGGTTCAGGAAAAAGTACACTAGCATACACATTACTTGCACATCCAAAATACGAAGTCACCAAGGGAGACATTTTGTTAGATGGTGAGAGCATTTTAGATTTATCACCAGATGAAAGAGCAAAGAAAGGATTATTCTTAGGATTTCAATATCCAACAGAAGTTTCTGGTGTAGGATTTTCTCACTTTCTTAGAACAGCTTACAACTCTTTAAGC
>SDWK01000790.1 GCA_004195335.1 Shewanella sp. | reverse complement strand
CCGCCGGAACCACCACCGGTACTGCCACCGACGCCACCGCCGTTCCCTCCAGCTAAACCCTGAGCTCCGAATGGAGCAGCCCAGTGACCGCCAGAGACAGCGCCGGCTGCGTTTGTACAACCAATACCGTTAGCACCATTTAGGCCCTGCGCACCATCCGTTCCTCTGGTGCCTTCCATTGAACTGGAGGGTAGATTTAATACACAGCTGAGTCCGCCAACAAGCTCTCCGTCATCGCCTGCATCACCACCAAGCCCACCTGCACCGCCAAGCTGACCGCCGGTGCTCTGTCCGTTGACCCCATCAGCTCCGCTGGCCTCCTGATCAAATATTGGGCTACAGGTATTGCCACCGCCGTTACCTCCGCTGACGTTGTCAGATCCGCAAGAGCCAAGGGCACCGTTGACTAGCTGGCGATCATTGGCGCTGGAGCAGGTGGCCTCGAGTTCAATCGCGTTATAATCAGCAGCGTTGATAGCGCTTCTGCCTTCTCCTGGCGCTCCATTAATACCCGAGAGTGCGGTATTGCCATTGTTGGCATTAGCGCCATCACCTGCGTAAATCGTATTATTAATAACAGAAAGGTTATTGTCTGACTGATTGATGTAGAGGCCGTAACTATTGCTTGAAACGCTGCTGGCATTGGTAGCTTTGATGATAAAACCTTCGAAGAGTGTTGCAGAAATGATACCAGCAGCCCGCACAGCGACACGGTGACCTGGTCCACTGATCCCAGTTATCACTGAGTGGTTGGTACTTGTGTCACGTGACCAGTCTGCTGAATTGTATCCCCCCTTAAGGTCGATGCCATTGGCAAGAACTACGTTCTCGTTGTAATGGCCATGACCTACTAGGACCGTTGATTTAGGATCAGCGGTGTTTTGGGCGCGCGACAGGCCCCTGGCAATTGTCTGACAAGGGTTGTCCCAGTTACAGTCATTGAGGTCATCTCCAGTGGCTGATGCAATGTAAACTGCGTTCAGATCAGGACTAAACTCACAGCCATCTTGCGGGTTATTGTTCAGATCAAAAAAGCCAGCTTGGCAGTTAAAGGAACAAGTTGGGGCGCCAGAAGCATCGCAAAATGGCAGGGTGTTTGGTGTATTGTAAATTTGCGTGCAATCTATAGCGCAGTTGCCACATGCAGTGTCCTGATTATAGACACCAGAAGTAAGCCAGCCGTCATCCACAATCCCGTTACAGTCGTTGTCTAACCCATCGCAGGTTTCAAGGGTTCCTGTAACAGGAACCGCAGAACATTCTGAGATGTCCCCTGCAGCGCTGCAGCGCTCGAACCCAGATGTGGCGCAGGCGCCTAAACCTGTAGAGCATTGACTCCCCAAGCTTGTGAAGCTCTCATCTATCTGGCCATCACAGTCATTATCTAAACCATCGCATAGTGTTTCGACCACTTGATAGTTTGCGCCATAATTGCCTGTCGTGCAGGCAGAGAAACCGCCTGCTCCGGTACAGGATTGAGTACTACCGGCACACACTCCCTGTTGTAACGCACATCTTGGAGGCGATCCCAAGATGTTATCAATAACTCCATCGCAGTCGTTGTCCTGTCCATCACAACTTAGTTCCATGCTTTCATAGCTTGCACCATAATTGCCTGCAGTACAGTTGGCAAAGCCACCTGCCCCTATGCAGGATTTAGTACTGCCGGCGCATACCCCTACTTGCAAACCACAGTCTTCAAATAACTCTAAGTTGTTGTCGATCACTGCATCACAGTCGTTATCTAGGCCATCACAGGTTTCTGGATCTGGAGATCTGCTGACAGCGGAGCATTCAGTACTGTCACCAGTCAGGTTGCAGACTTGAATACCCGCTACGGCACAGCTACCGATGCCAGCAAAACATTGTGTTCCTAAGACAGCAAAGCCTTCGTCAATTTGGCCGTCACAGTCATTGTCAGCGCCATCGCAGATTTCATCCTGAGGAATACAAGCGGAACTACATTGCCATCCGGTGTTAGTTTGAATTAAAAAATCACCTTCATTGCATATTTTCTCAAGTTTATTCAAGGTGATAGTGGCATTTTTTATCATGTTTCCGGTAATCGTGTTATCAGGAACCGATTCAGAGGTGGATGAGCGAAAGCTATAGGGTGCTGAAACCATAGGAAACCGGGGCATTGCTTCTTCGTCAGAACCGACTTTAATTCCGAGAAATAGGGGATTATCAAATAAAAGATCTAATGGAACTTGCTCTCCAAGAATGACATTAATCAAGCCTTCTTCCACTAGTACCGAGTGAGTTTCACTCCATAGCGCTGTGCCACCAAGATCAGCGTCGTATATCGAAAATTGGATGTTAACAGTTGTATCTAAAGACGTACCGGATGTTGATTCGAGGACTCCTTGGAAGTTAATTTGCTGTGGAATTGCGGCACTTGCCAGTTGAGCCACACTGATAAGAACCAGTAAAAGATGAAAGAGAATGTATTTGATAATATTGATTCTATTATTCTTGTTCATTTCCTTACTCCATGACTGCTCGGTTACTAGCTCTTAAGGACACCCAGCTATGAACAGGGGCTGGCTAAGGAAAAGGTCCACAGGCCCAGCCGGTGACAATTCTAATCAGTATTTGGCCATTGCTGCAGGTCGCAGCCAGCTTGCTAGGAGAAATTGTTGCATCGGTAAACTTCGGACCCGTCAAGGTTCCATCTTGAAGGCCGTCAGCTACTTTAGAGTGCATGGCTGCTGCCTGGCTGCTAATTACTCTTCGTGGCAGAAGTTCATCAGTCCCATTTATTAATACGCCAAGAAATAAAGGCGTATTAAATAAGGTCGTTGGTATTGGAGAGAGAGCGCCAAGCGTAATACTGAAATGCCCGGATCTAACCTCAACATTAACATGCGATTCAGACCAGACCTCTATGCCATCGGTAGGCATCGTGTAAAGCATCAGCGATAGGCTTATAGTGTCAGTAACCGACTCCCCACTAGAGGTCTGTAGAAAACCTCTATAGTTTATGGTCAAGGGGGGCTCGGCGAAGCTGGGCCTAGATATGAGTGTCAATGCAAGGAGGATGACCTTTAGAGCTATTATTAGAAAACTCTTGTGTAGTATCATGGTACAAGACCCTGCACCTTCTTATTATGATAATTACAGCGTGATGCTATCTGTAGATATAAGGATAGGAGAGCAATTCTTGATTGTCGAGGAATCCCTTTTGTTTTTTGTGGGTATGATTGGTTAACCCGCCTACACCGCCCCACCACGCGCCCGCACTGACCAAGTAACTACACTCCCATAGTGGGTGAGGCTATAAGAGACTTAGTTTATACAAGAAATGGTGGGCGAGTATAGGAAGAATAAATGCCCTTTTACCGTAAATTTAAACCTATCACGCGGCTCTTAGGGTCCCGTTTTGACAGCTGAGGCTATGACTAGAGGTGCCTGTGCTGCTGGGTACCCATCGGACGCTGGCTGAATACAAAATTTACTACGTACTCGATGAACAAAACGGGTCATCAGTAGGCTATTCAGCGGAGTTCGGGATGAAGGCTCGATCTTGGTGGTTGTTTGCTGAGGCCTATGCTCATCCGAGTCGCACAGCGACACACCTATAACGCATTGATTCTATGTAGATGGTGGACCTTGCCAGACTTGAACTGGCGACCGATCAATTATCAGGCCCTCATCTTTTCAATTGTCAGTCCTTCGAGGAAAAATTGCCCAGTTGATCACTTTAGCTTTGACCCGCTTGCGGCTTTCTCACAGAATGGCGTCTAACTGTTTGAGCTTTGAATGAGAGTTGGCTATGTGTGAATTGCTTGGCATGAGTGCCAATGTCCCTACCGATATCTGTTTCAGCTTTGCCGGACTGATGCAGCGCGGTGGTG
>SDWK01000783.1 GCA_004195335.1 Shewanella sp. | reverse complement strand
GGTTCACGGATTGAATCATGATGGCAAGTTATATAATTCCAGGCACATATTTTCAGAGAGGGCAGCCAGGATTAATAATTATTTGAATGAGTGGGGTGCGGTCGGGTTTAGGTCTCCCGCTATGCATCACAATCTGGTTTGGATACACGAACTGAACATTGAATACGATTCTTCTACTTTTGATACAGACCCATTTGAGCCACAGTCTGATGGTGTTCGTACCATATTCCCTTTTTGGCTGAATGGAGTTCAAAATGAGAGAATCCTGGAAATTCCTTATACGCTCCCACAGGATTTCACCGTCTTTGTTCTCTTTAAAAATAAGACCATCGATACCTGGAAAAAAAAGCTGCAGTGGATTTCTCATAAGGGGGGAGCAGCAGTCTTGAACGTACATCCTGACTATATGAAATTTGATGATTGTCGAAGAAGTGAAGAGGTGTATGACTCAAATCTTTATTTAGACTTTTTAAAACATGTCGTAGAGCACTACCGGGGGCAGTATTGGTTAGCTCTTCCCAGAGAAGTCAGCGCTTATTTTAGATCAGATTTTTCACTCAAGAATTTGTCACGGAGTTGATTATGACCCCTGATAGCAATGTCAATGCAGATCAACAGGCAGTGCATCGTGAAACGGTAGCCCTGTATTTCTCAACTAGGGGCGTGTCCTTGATGTGGGCTGTGGTTCAGGGGTGCTGCTCGTTGCCATGGCAGAAATGGGGCACCGGGTGCACGGGGTGGACATTGCTCCAGGCATGGTTGAAGAGGCCCGAAAGTGCTTCGAGAAGAATGGGTTGGATCCTGACAATGTTCAGTTAGGGGGGATTGAAAAACTACCTTATGAGGACAACTCCTTTGATGTCGTCACCTGTGTCGGCGTTCTTGAATATGTCTTTAAAGAACAGGCGGCCTTATCGGAGATAAAAAGAATTTTAAAAAAAAATGGTCAGATAATTTTTACACTGCCAAATATATTTAAACTAAAGAATGTCCTTGATCCATATTATTGGCTTTTCCTTTCATTTAGGCATTTTTTCCGCTACAAAATCTTAAAAAAGACCGTTGCTAATACGTCTGATGACATAAATCAAATAAGTACTAACACAAACTATACGAATAGGAGGTATTCCTATAGACAGGTAAAAAACATAATAGCCGCTTCTTGTCTTGCCCCAGTTAGTTTGGTTGGCTTGGGTTATGGGGCATTTACAATATTTAGAATGGAAATATTCTCTGATAAGTTCTCAATAAGAGTATGTGATTATTTTGAGAAATTTATTGAAAGATCTTCTTTCCTTAGTGGCAAGTACTTTCCTAATAGGTGGGTCATATGTCTGAAAAAAATAGAAGAATGATTCCTGCAATAGTTCTCGGTACCCACACGATGGGCCTAGCCATAATTAGGTCTCTTGGGCAAATGGGTGTTCCTGTCGTAGTCATATACTACGAGAAGGTCGACATGGGATATCGTTCAAAATATGTTCAGGAGTCTATATTTTCAGAGAGTCCGGAATCTTCAGAAGAGGCCTTCATCGATATTATTGTTAAATGCAGGGGGAAGTACGGCAAGTGTGTAATTTTCCCTTCAGATGATGCTTCGCTTTTTGTTGTAGCAAAAAACAAGAATTTTCTTTCTGAATATCATTTTTTGGCTTGTCCTGACTGGGAGAAGGTAAAATTAGTGGTAGACAAAAAATTCACTTATGAGTTGGCCGAAAATTGCGGAATTCCTGCACCAAAGACAATGGTGCCCAAAAACGAGACAGAGGTTAAGGAGTTTTGCGAGTTAATCGGCTATCCATGTTTGATTAAACCTTGTTTCAGTCACAGGTATTACGATCATTTTAAAAAGAAAATGACAAAAGTCGAAAGTCTTGACCAGGCTGTTTTGGCCTTCAGGGAAGCAGACTCATTTGGTATTGAGGTTATGGTTCAGGAATTGATTCCTGGTGATGACACTCTGGGGGTGAATTATAACTCGTTCGTGTTTGGTGACACTGCCCCTGTTGAGTTCGTGGCAGAGAAAGTAAGGCTGTCTCCACCAAAATTTGGAGTGCCACGGGTTGTAAGGGGCAGGTGGATACCAGAGGTGGCCGAGGTTGGTCGAAAGACCGTCAGGGCCTTTGGTTATGAAGGGTATTCTTGTACTGAGTTCAAAAAAGACCCTCGTGATGATACCTATAAGTTGATGGAACTGAATGGGCGCCACAACAGGTCAAGTCTTTTGTCTCTTAAATGTGGAGTCAACTTTCCATTTATTGAATATAAAAGTCATGTGAGTGGAGAGTTTCCCATGCAGACTCAGTCCAAAACAGAGGTTGTTTGGATTGATGAGTTCAGGGACTTATATCAGAGTTTTGTAAGCGCTAAAGAAGAGGCCCTTAGTTTTAAAAGTTTTGTGGATCCTTATCTTCGGAATCATGTTTTTGCAGTTTTTGACCGAAATGACATGGGTCCCTTTTTCACCCGTGTTCACGGACTTGTGAGACGGATGTTTTGAGAATAGGAGACTTCAAATGAGAACAGATGCCATAGCATTGGAAGAGGAGCGCTTGGATAATGTTTTAAACATTGTAGACTATAATAGTCTACACGAGAGACACAGGATATTTCCGGGCGTCTTCAGGGGAAAAGATCATAAGAGAATATTGGATATCGCTGCAGGCGTCGGGGTAGTTGGTAAGAAGATTCAGAACGAGTCTGATGCAGAAGTGATTTGTAACGATATCTGCCCGAAGTGCTTGTCGGTGATGAATCGGGCCGGTTTAAAAACGGTCTCCTTTAACGTTGATGTCGATGGCCAGACTTACCCCTTTGCTGATGGTCACTTTGATGCAGTTGTTGCTCTCGCGACAATCGAACACTTAATTAATTTTGATCACTTCCTGGATGAGATAAATCGAATCTTAAGTGAAAATGGCCGGTTATATATTTCCGCTCCAAACTACTCAGGGCTACCTTACCTTCTGCCATTTCTTTTAACTGGAAAGACTTTTCATGATCCGGTGTCCGAGAAAGACAAGTATGAATTTTATGCACATGTGAGATACTTCACTTATCGTTCACTAACGGATGTCGTCCAAAAGCATGGTTTTGTCGGAGATGAAGTCTATCTGCCTCTTCCTGAGTCCAGCACCAGGTATACGGCATTAAAAGAAAATTCAAAATTAAAGGCACATGTTGCCAGAAACATGATGAGAGCTCTTTATCGTCTGGGCTCGCCCCGATGGGCCGCCGACCCGGTTATCTGTTTCCGAAAGGGAAACATCAAAAAGGGTGGTAAAATTAATAAAATCATCTTATGACCAGGAATCATTTTTATGAAAATGTAACTAAAGCCGGAGGTATGGAAGGCAGCAGACTTTATGATGACGAATTCTTTTTGGAAGATTGGTAAAATGAAGAAAATGATCGCTGTGGTTATGTCTAGTTGATAATAGCTTAATGCTATAAGCGAGTAGGTAATTTAAGTAAATTATTAATTTTGGAAGTATGTTTATTGTGAAGTTCATCAAGATAATCTTTTTTTATGAAATTGCATTTCCATCAGGTTTGTCAGTCGATCCAGAATGTTTTTTTAACGACATATAAGTATATGGTTATTGAGGAGCAGTGTTGAAAAATAAAAAAATATGGATAGATCTTGATAACTCTCCACATGTTCTATTTTTCAATCCTATAATTAGTGAACTTAAAGCTAAGGGATATGATGTGGTGGTCACTGCGCGCGACTATGCACAGGTTTTTAATCTTGTAGAGTTGTTTGAAATTGATTGTAGCAAGATTGGAAAACATTATGGTGCAAATAAGATATTTAAGGTATTTGGCTTGATTGTTCGCTCTTTACAATTGTTCACATTTTTACTTACGGAAAGACCAAGTTTAGCTCTTTCGCATGGTTCTCGATCACAGATGCTTATTTCAAAACTCACTGGCTTGCCAACCGTTTTTGCTTCTGATTATGAACACGTTAAGTCGCTTCCCTTTTCTGTAGACCTAATGCTTGTTCCAGAAATGATTTCAAAGAAAAACCCCGAGAAGGTTGCAAAAAGAATACAAAAATATCCTGGAATAAAAGAAGATGTTTATGTGCAAGGTTTCAATCCAGATCCATCTCTTTTTAAGCAATTAGGAGTAGACGAGGAGAAGGTTTTAGTCACTATCCGTCCACCGGCTACGGTGGCCCACTATCACACCGAAAAAAGCGATAAGCTGTTTGAAGCTGTGGTTGATTATTTAGGCGATAATGACTCGATCCAAATTATTATTGCCCCTCGTACAAAAGACCAGGAAAAAATAATCAGAGACCGCTGGCAAAATCTTATTATAAAGAAAAAAATTATAATTCCTGACAATGTTATGAATGGTTTGGACTTAGTCTGGTATTCAGACTTGGTAGTTAGTGCTGGTGGCACAATGATTAGAGAAGCAGCAGCGCTTGATGTTCCAGCATATAGTATTTTTGGTGGTAAACTTGGCGCTGTAGACAAATATCTTTCAGATTTAGGTCGCCTTAAAT
>SDWK01000778.1 GCA_004195335.1 Shewanella sp. | reverse complement strand
GGCCCCACCACTGTGATAAAACATTAAGGTGCTGATGTTTGGCCCTGAGATGCCACAAGAGTTTGCCAACTCTTGGGGAGGGGCTTTATCCATGTATCGACTTGGCATTTATCTGTCATTAGCCTTTTCGCCTGTTTAGCCTGGCTTAAGGTCAGGTGTTGTGAGGTGAGATAATAGGTTTCATTGTGATGCCTGATGAGTAAATTGATATTTTCACAACGAAACCGGGTTAAGTCATCGGGCCTGGTTCGTCCGGCGTAGATCTGTAGTACGTACCAGCTCTGTTTATCTAGAACCAGAGGGTTGTTCGATTGATTGTTGTCGACACCAGATAAAGCTGTAGTCTCAGCATCAATTTCAGTCGATAGATTGTTAGCTGCGTGCTCAGTTTCTGTTTCTGTTTCAGGTTCGGTGAGCCTATATCCGGCGTCATTATTGGCGTTGATAGCCTCTGGACTTTCACTAGGCCGCGCCGGGGGAGTGTGGGCGTTATGAGTCTCTACTGGGTCTTGTTGTTTGAGTCGTGAGAGATCTTCTCCATCCAATGACAAGGGGTCAGAGTTACTTTTTCTCGCCATTGCAGTGGTTTCTGTGATGATCTTTTTTTCGACTCGGTCAGTTGGTTTGTTTTGATCTCTATGGGTTAATGTCAGAGTGAGCGTGACTAACACCATGACAGTCACAACAGCCATTGCGGTAAGAGTCACGAATGGGGACCGGTCATTGCGTGGCTTTATTGTTATCTCTGGGGTTTGACTGACGGCAGTAGAGATGATGCATGAATCGATGATATTTTTTGATTGAGCATGACCGATCATCAAGGCTTGCTCACAGAGCCGGTTAATCAATAAGGGGAGTCCCTTACTGTATCTATGTATTGCTTTTAAGGCTGCCCGAGCAAACAGCTGATCGTGATGGCCTACAGCCCTTAGATGGTGTTGTATATAGGCACTGGTTTCTGCTTGGGAGAGCGAAGGAATATGGTATCTTGTCGTGATCCTTTGCGAGACTTGTCTAATCTCCTCCTGCCTCAACATCTGGTTTAACTCGGGTCTGCCAACCAACATCAACTGAAGTAACTTTTTTGTGTCAGTCTCTAAGTTTGTCAGTAGTCTGAGTTGTTCCAGTACTGCGGTGCTTAGGTGTTGCGCTTCATCTATGATAACTAAGGTACTACGGCCCAGAGCATCGTTATTGAGCAAGAATTGACAGAGGAGATCGGTAAAGCACTTTAGGCTTGGGGTTCCTTCATAGGGAATATAGAGTGCTTTGCATATCCTTGCTAACAACTCATGCTCTGTCACCGAAGGATTTGTTATCAAGGCCGTATCATGGGTCGTCGACACCTGTTTGAGAAAAGCTTTAACTACACTTGTTTTACCCGAGCCCTCTTCCCCGGTTAACAGGACGAATCCGCCAGTTTCATTTAAACCGTAATTCAGGCAAGTGAGGGCCTCTCTGTGATGCTCACTGAGAAACAGATTATCCGAAGAAACTTCGTTTGAAAAAGGATTGTCACTGAGCCCGTAAAACGCTTGAAACATAAGAGTCCTCAACGTCTCTTGAAAATGCAAAAAGTCTTCAACGTCGTTTATATATGTAAAAAGTCCTCAACGTCTCTAGAAATGTAAAGAGTCTTCAACGCCTGTTGTGAATATCTGTCCTCAACGTCGTTTATATATGCAAAGAGTCTTCAACGCCTGTTGTGAATATCGAGTCTTCAACATCTGTTGTAAATTTAGCCCCTTCAACCACTTTTGTACACTTAAATAAGCTTACAGGTTTCTATAAATTTAAAGGGTTATCAAGGTCTTTTGAGACGTTAAAAGCATAAGTGGGATTTTGAATTTTAGCAAGAGAGTGAAGAGGAGGGGAGTGCCGCATCGAATGTATGGTCTCCAAATGATGTCGCGTGGGAGACTTGCAAGCCCTGACGGTTATCCGGCAGGGCTTAGGGGGGAGATTAGAATAGATAGCGATAATGAAGTTGCAGTGTACGTGGCGCGCCCAGCGTTGCGATGGGGTATTCGGCGCGGTGTCCGTGCTTGAAGATACTCTGAGTCACTTCGCTATCGAAAAGGTTATCGATGGTGAATGAGACCTGTTGATTAAGATCGGATGTGAACCAGTATTGCGCCCCTAGACTCGCGATAACATAGTCGCCTGCGGTTAACCCGTAATCCAGAGATTTACCTACATACTTTCCACTGAGCCAGAAGTTAAGTTCATCGGTTGTTTGATAATTGAGCATGCTAAACCCGGTGAATTCCGGCACTCGTGAGATCTGTTCACCAGTATCCTGACGCTCAGCATTGGCATAACCCGCGCTGAGCTCAAACTCCAGCGTATCAGTTAAACTGGTGACTAGATGAAAATCTGCGCCGAAGCTGGTGACATCACCGGCCACATTATTGTATTGCCAAACCGCATTTCCCAGATCGGTTGCTTCAATCAGGTTATCGATATTTCGCCAAAAAGCATCGAAAGTGATATGGGTCTCTCCCTGAAAAGTGATGCCGAGGTTAATGTTTTTACTCGTTTCAGATTCAAGATCTGGATTACCTAAGGTGCCGACTTGAGATTGTGATTCTTCAGCCGTGGGTTGGCGGTATCCATTGGCGATAGACCCTCTAAGTTCCCATTGTTGGTTCAGTAAGTGGGTAATGCCTAATGAGCCAACCCAGTGTTTGTCGCTGTCTGAAATATGGTTGAACCTGACACCCATTGAGAGAGCCGTATCGGGCAACGCATCAAATGTGGGCTGATATTGGAAAAATGCAGCATAGTTGTCATCTTTTTCAGCAACAAATTCCATCACTTCATCGGCACCATCATACTGCTGAAATTCAACACCTGTGAGCAATTGTGAACCTGTATCGGTAAGATAATTTGCCGATACTGTTGCACCCATGTCGGTAAACCCCCAGTAGGCGTTCCAGTAAGCAACCTCTGTATTGCCTTGTTTATCTTTCGTTATCTCACTGTAATGTGAGTCCCATTCTTGATAATGAACCTTGGTTTGTAGCAGTAGTTGCTCACTGGCTTGGTATTGCCAATCGAGGTAGGAGAGCTGCTGCTCTCTGTCGTTTTCGCTTAGGATTGCATTGTAAGCGAGCGGACGCTCAAGCGTTCCCTTGTTGAGTTGAGTAAATATGCTGACACTATGATTTTCATTGGGCTGCCAGCGGAGTTTGCCACTGAAGTTATTCATCTGGTAGCCACGTTCTTTATCTAAAGCTGCAGTCGTGGAATACTCTTCATCAGGCCAGAGCTGGTATCCTTCAGATTGGCTGGTACTGGCGCTTAAGGTGTATTGAATGTCGCCCACCTCTGCATTGACGAAGGCACCGGCATCATGGCTTGGCAGTGAATCTGCCGATAGGGAGATCTCTCCCTGATCATGGCCTTGGTATTGTTTGGTAATAATGTTGATAACACCGGCGATGGCATCGGATCCGTAGATGGCACCTTGTCCCCCTTTTATCACCTCTATACGCTCGATCATCATAGGATTTATGGTGTCTGTATAGGTTGAACCATAGAGACGATTGTTTAGCCTGTTACCATCAATCAGCCAAAGAATATCTTTCGGACGACTGCCCTGCAGAGAGTAATCAGTATCAGTGTGACGACCAGCCCGTCCATTGGCAAAAAGACCCGGTACAAACTGAGTTAAAATCTTATTAATGTCGACACTACCGGCTTGAACAATCATATCCTGGCTTATAATAGTAACGTCACTACCCAGAGTGACATTGTTATAAGTCCCTTCAGTTTGATATTTAATACCATGAACCGATATTCTTTCAATATCATCATCCTGTCTCTTATACACATCT
>SDWK01000519.1 GCA_004195335.1 Shewanella sp. | reverse complement strand
GTGGTAGGCCTTAGTTGGGCAAACCATCAGGCAGGCAGGGTTTTCACAATGCATGCAAGAATGAGATAGCCACACATCAATCGCGCCATCTTCGCGCTCTACTTCATAGCGATCGACTTTACGGAATCGGTGATTTTCAGGCAGCTCGTTGTGAATTTGACAGGCGACAGTACAGGCACCACAACCAACACAGTTCTCTTGTCTGAAGACAAAGCCCACTTTTTGATTAATAGACATCTTTTACTCCTTAGGCTTTTTCTAGCGCGACATTAGTCGAATGGTAGGCTGAACAGCCGCCCATGTCGGTTAACTTGTCGGTAGTGAGGTTGTTGGTGCAACTAGCTCGGCCCTGAGGATCCATACGGCGCCAGTTGTTCTTGGGCGCCATTACGGTGCCACGGCCAACCTGACCTGAAACCTGTGCGACGAAGAAAGCCTCGCCTCTGTGGTTGCTGAGTCGAACAGTGTCGTTATTCTTAATGCCTAACTCTTTGGCATCTTCGGTATTGACCTTGGCAAAATACGCTGGGAAGTTACGAATATACTTCACGTTGTAGAAGGCGCTGTTTGCACGCTGAGGGATCGCAGGAGATAACATGCGGAATGGCAGGTTTCTCTCTTCAGGGATCATCTCATCTTCAGGCAGACCGAAGTCGAGCACTGGGTGGTAACCGGCGTCAATCATCATCTGAGAATGGAACTCAATCTTGCCACTGTCAGTCTTGTATTTGCCATCACCGAAGTAAGGGCGTTGATCGTAAACAGTCACAAATTTCTCTTTGATGATCTGCTCGTAGGTGATGTTGTTGTGTCTGAACGCTGGCTCTTCCGTATCTAGGAAGTCACGCAGAATCTGTTCATAATCGACACGCATCTCTGGGTGGTGATCCAGTCCCATATGAGCGGCTAACTCTTTGAAGAAGATCCAGTTATCTTTAGATTCACCTAAAGGCTCAATCACTTTTTCAGATGTTTGCATGTGGTAACAGTTGTAATCGGTACCCATATCTGGGAACTCGAACTGCGTGGTCGATGGCACAATAATATCTGCCAGCTCTGCCGTATCAGTCATCAAGAAATCATGGACGACTAAGAACAGATCATCACGCATTACGCCGCGGCGACAGGCGTTGGAATCTGGCGCTACTGAAACGAAGTTACCATTGTAGTTAATCACAGCCTTAATCGGCTTGATTGGTTTGCCATAGCCAGTCGGATTAGTCGGGTGAAGCGCCTTGGCTATCTCCGTCATGTTGACATGACCTACCGTGTCGCCATGTGGGTGGATATGATCGGCACGACCCTTAGAGTAGTTCAGGCTGTCATCGGCTTGGGTGTTATCGTAAACGAAACCATTACCAATCTTACCAAACTGACCCGCAACGGCGTGCATCATCGCGATAGCGCGAGACATACGTGCACCGTTGTAGTTACGCTGCATACCATAACCCAGACGTAATACAGATAGCTCAGACTCACCGTAGACCTTGGCGAACTTGAACATCTTCTCTCTTGGTACGCCTGTGACCTTCTCAATTTCGTCGTAGCTCATTTCGTCTAGACGTTTTAGTAGGTCTTGGTAACCCAATGTGTTCGCTTCGATAAACTTAGTATCGGCTAAGTTATTCTCGATCAGGTACTTCATGATACCGGCAGCAAGATGGGTATCGGTACTTGGCTTTGGCTGTAACCAGATATCGGCTTGTGATGCGATAGGCGTACGCATAGGGTTCACAACCAATAGCTTGGCACCCTTATCGCGTGCCTGGTTGATGAACTTGATACCGTGAACGTTGGTTGCCGTCTCGTTCTGACCCCAAGAGATATAACAGTTGGTGTAAATGTTGTCGTATGGATCTGGACCCTGGTAAGTACCTGTCACAGACTTAAGACCTTCATAGGCGGCGAATACACACACCTTGCGGTCGAGTTTACGTGCACCAACGGCGTTGAAGAAACGGCTTGGTCCGCCGTATTTACCAATAACACCTTCGTGACCTGAGTAGCTGTATGGCAGGATCGAATCCGAACCGTGCTCTTTAATGATAGTCTTCAGACGAGAGCTGATTTTTTCATAGGCTTCATCCCATGAAATACGACGCCATTTGCCTTCGCCTTTTTCACCCGCGCGCTCCATCGGATGTAAAATACGGTCTGCTGCATAAGTGTACTGCACGTAAGCATGACCCTTAACACAAGGTGAGGTGCCCATCTTCTTCATCTCTGAAGCACCTTCAACATAGGTCATACGGCCATTTTGTACGGTAAACTTAAGTAAGCATCGGTCTGCACAGTTACGCTGACACGTGTGATATTTGATCTCACCTTCACGCTTGAGTAACTTATCAGGTGCGCCGCCACGTTGTTCCGTAGCACTGGCAATGCCGGGCATCAAGCCTGACAGAGAGCCAACAACGGAGCTAGCTCCGACTCCCTGCAGGAATGTGCGTCTGTTAATCTTCATATGTGTTCCCCATCTTGGTAGTGTTAATTCACTACTTATTTTTTATCTGCAAAGTTCGATCATTTTTTATAATTCAAGCAATGTTTGATACCGACTTCAGGTGTAGCTTTTAAGTATCGTCTCTTGCTTTTTACTGCTCACATTTACTATTCACATCAGTGTGTTTATATTTTAAAGCTCCTTTAAAAATTGGATTCTCAGGAAAATAGAGCCGTCAACTTGCAGGGAGACGAAGCTCGATTTACTCGACGTAGTTAAATCAATTACTCTTTGCTTGCGAGCCGCCACTCTCTCTCTAATCCGCAGATTAACTTGGATTTCACCCAGTTGAAGGCGGCTGAATTATTGGTGTCTCCAAACAGGACATAGTTGCCTATTTCACGATTTTCTCGGCGACGGATACGACACAGCTGCGCGAGATTTTCGGGTAATTTCAGGCACTGGATCTTAGGCACCATCTTGACGAACTGTCGGGTAAACTGATTACAGCTTAAAGTGATGGCATCGGATTCACTGAGAAGCCTGATCGCCGAAGCTAGGCTGTCGGTGTAACCTTCCACCTCCATGGGAGGAAGCCCTTTCTCGCGGCATAAGTTCACCAATAAGGGACAACTAAGATCGTCATAATTATCGATCTCAAGACAAGAGTAATTGGAGATGTTCTCTAGGGTGAGCTCCTGATTAAGAATGGGATGCTCGTTGTTTACCAAGAGATATAAACTGTCAGTTTCGGCAAACATTTCGTAATTAAGATTCTTGCCGTTGAAACCTTCATAGACCACGACGAAATCCATATCGCCATTGGCAAGCTCTGTGCTGCAATCATGGGTGAGTACCCGGACATCGAAGCGTATGTTCGGTGCTTCCAAGAGTATGTCATTGCGTATCACTTTTTGGACGGCATAGACGAATTCATCGTAAGCATGAATCGTATATTGGCCTCCTGACTCCGCGGGAGTGAAAACCGAATGCTGCATTTCGATTTTTTGATACTGTGCGACTAACGCTTTCGCCATTGGAATTAACTGATGCGTTTTTTCGGTGGCGATAAAACCTGATGTGCGGCGTATAAAAAGTGAATCTTTAAATATATCTCGTAATATCTTTAATGTTCGACTTACGCCGGAAGCTGTCATGCCTAATTCATTTGCAGCTTGATGACTTTGGCCATGCTCATATATAGCAATAAATACTTTTAATTGATTGTAATTAAGTTGATCAATTTTATTCATGATGCATGACTTGTTATTAGTTGATGTAAGTATCATCTATATATGTGGCGTAGTATTCAATGTTGTATGTCACACTTTTAATATGGGTATTGTTAGAACTTTGATGCAACTCCCGAATTGCAATTATTAATAATTGCAAAATCCAAATATCGATATTTACGACTTAATC
>SDWK01000513.1 GCA_004195335.1 Shewanella sp. | reverse complement strand
CTATTCTTTAGGTTGGGTTCTAGGCTAAAAGCACTGCCTTGCGCCTTTTGATGGCGTTCATCTTGCTCGCTGACTTTCGCTTTAAAGAAAGCTTCACTGCTCCAGAGGTCATCTCCATAGAGTCTGTCTAAGACCTGATTAGCGTGAGACTCAGGTCCCGTTAAATGGCGGATCTCAAAGAGTGAGGTCGCAATGGTGATATCGTCTTTACACGCCTGATCAATTTCATTCAGAGCTAGCACACTATGGCCGAGCTCTAGCCCTATATCCCATAGTTGGGTAAAAAAAAGGCTAATCTGTGTGGCTTGATGAGGACTAAGCTCTTGGGAGGATAAGACACACATATCAATGTCGGAGTGCAGGTGTAGCGTTTGACGGCCATAACCGCCTACGGCATTGAGAGATATATCTTCGTCAACGAGATCGGCACATTTCCAGAGATGGAGAAGTAAAGTATCAAAAAAATCAGCGCGTAACTTTACTATCTCGTCGATAGCAATGTGGGTAAAGTTTTCATTAAAGTAGTTGTCAGCATCTTGGATTACTTTTTTATAATCAGTAATGCCCATTTCTGCATTGAATTGAGGTGATATATCAGAGTCTGACATGTTTCTCCTGTGGCTGTTTGCACTGAGTATAATTAGGGGGTTTTGACTTTATTTATACTCATTAAACCGTCATGCAATGGCCTTAAAATGAAGAAACAGAGTAGATGATCTGAGTGAAAATTACAAATCGACAACAGTAACCCAACGTTTTCAACGAAGGGTTTTTAACCGTTTTTAACCATGCCACTTGTTCGCTATTTATTTGGCATGAGCCATACTCAGTTGTGGCCTAAGGCATACAAAGGAGTCTAATTATGATGGTTGCAAGATGGACTATCGATGCAAAATTCGGGCATAAGCCCGAAGTGGTTGAATCTTTAAGCACATGGTTTACAAAGATAGGTTCACAAATAGGGTGGACTAAAGGAAATTACCGTATTTTAGTTGGTTCTATAGGAGCACTAGAATCGCGAATTGTTTCTGAAATCACCATCAGTAGCTTAAACGAACTTAACGATTCTTGGCAACAACTCGGTGATATTGAAGAGCATAAACAATGGAGTAAAGAGCTAGAGCCTCATGTTGTTTCAGGCACACAAAAATGGGAGGTTTTTCGAATTGTGGAGTAAAACTAACAACTAATTGAGCTAGCAGAATTATGGGTGGCCATGTTTATTTGTTCATAGATATCCACCCTCAAAACCAAGTGCAAATGATTATACATCACCGCAAAATCACTCATGTCTACTGCAAAGATATTGGCTAACTAACGTTCTGATTGGTCTGGTCAACTATCTCTAGAAAGAGAAAGAGCAACTGCGATGATTAACCCTGAGTCACTGGTTGAAAGTTCATCCAGAATGACGAGTGGCCATGTTATTTCCCAGAAAAGTTTACTCTTACCCCACTTATTGCCCCTTGCTCAAAACGGTCATTGTTATGAGCTTCACCCTTGCATCCTCCATGACACCCAGCTAAGTTGCTAAACAAATTAAAAAAAAGAGACAGAAAATATGATGAAAAAAATTACAATTTTCTGCTGCATCATAGCATCAATTATTTTGAGCAACCTGGCAACTGCAGATACATCAGTGTTGACCTATGACTGGTTAACCGATGATAAACGTACCGGTGGACTGAAGGTCAATATTGATGAGCAAAGAAAACGTGTTGTGGAATTTGAATATAATGATGGCGATGGTCACCGCAAAGTCTCTGAGTCTTATGAAGTTAATAACAATGGAATATTAATCGATTATCGGTTGTCTGGGCATTCTTATCGTGGCAGTGAAATAAATGAATATTTTTCTGTGAAAGACAATGTGGCGAGTTGGAAAAATACCGCCGAATCAGGTAGCAAAACCTTTAATAAATCTTACTATTTACCCTATGACGGCACGTCATTTCATTGGGCTGAGTTGGTTTCATTAACCGCCAAGCAAGAAAATAATAAGCAAATGTTGTTGCCTGTAGGCAGCTTATCGACTGTTAAGTTATTAACGAAAACGCTTTCTCATGCCGGTAAAACTCTGAATGTTTCTCTAATTAAAGTTCTAGGCAGAAGCTTTGACCCTTTCTTTATCTGGTTAGACGACAAAGGAGTCCTTTTTTCTGAGATCTACGACTACGGCGCGCTAATTTCTTCCGGTTGGCAAGATCATCTGACTGAACTTAAAGCACTACAATCAAATGCAGAGGAAGAGCACTGGCAGCAGGTTGCACAGCAATATAACCATAAATTAACTGCGCCGTTATTAATCAAAAATGCTCAACTATTTGATAGTGTTAATTTAGAGCTAATCAAAGACACCAGTGTATTAATTCTTGATGGAAAGATTGCTCAAATTGGCGAAAATCTCGATAGGGGAGATAGGCTAGTTTCGAGAAATAGTGCTGCAACCAAAGATAAACTTCAAGTACTCGATGCCAAAGGTAAACTTCAAGTACTCGATGCCAAAGGTAAAACATTAATGCCAGGCCTATGGGATATGCATAGCCATATAAACCAACAGCGTGGGTTGGTCAGTATTGCCGGCGGTGTGACCCATACCCGTGATATGGGAAATAACAACGAAAAAACACTCCAGCTCAAATCTGATTTTGATCATCAGAAAATAATTGGTCCAAGGCTTTATCTTGCAGGATTTATTGACAGAAAAAGTGATTACTCCAGTAGTCTTGGCAAGATCGTCAGCAGTTTAAGTGAAGCATTGGATGCCGTTAACTGGTATGCCGACAATGGATATATTCAAATCAAACTATATGCTTCAATTTCTCCTGAATGGATAGAGCCTATTGCCAAACAAGCGCACAAAAGAGGCCTACGAGTAAGCGGACATATTCCTGCGTTTGTGAATGCCAGTCAGGCTGTGACATTAGGATTTGATGAAATAAATCATAGCACCATGATCTTTTTAAATTTCCTTGTTGAAAATGATGTTGATACCAGAACCAGAGTCCGATTTACCGCCGTTGCTGAAGGCGCTGGTGATATTGATTTGTCTTCTAAACAGGTGAAAGAGTTTTTGGCTCTATTGAAATCGAATGATACCGTTGTTGATCCAACCGTAATGGGATACATCGCCATGTTTGAGCAACAGAAAGGCCAGATGGATCCACGCTATAAAGATATAGCAAAACATTTTCCTGAAGAAGTCTATCGTTGGAAGTCTCAACCGGATATGGAAGTCAATGAGGGCAATCATGTCGCTTACCAAAATTCTGCGGATAAGCTTTTAGCCATGGTAAAAAAGCTCCATCAAGAAGGTATTACAATAGTTCCAGGCACTGATGATATTCCTGCTTTTACTTTATATTCTGAACTTGCTGCTTATGTTAAGGCTGGAATTAGTAATGCTGAGGTATTGCAGATAGCCACAATTGGTTCAGCCAGAGTGCTAGGTGTTGATAAACGATTTGGAAGTATTAAAATTGGTGAAGAGGCCGACCTAATATTGATTGATGGTAACCCGCTGCAGAATATTGAAGATATTCGCCGAGTTAATTTAGTGATCAAATCAGACAATTATTATTATCCTTATGAGTTACACCAACAGCTTGGAGTTAAGCCCTTTGTTAAACAAGAAAAGTTATTTTAGGTGCTTGTATTCTGGGTGGCCATGTTTGTTCAATGTAGGAGTGGCTTTAGCCGCGAAGCCCTTCAGCACGTAAATCCATTTACAAAGCCAGTTCAGCGTCTGACCGATAAGGATATTGGAAATGTCAAAAATTGTAGGGAACAATTATGACCCTAGCTCTCGCTCATAAACTCAATCACCGTAGATGATTATTCACCTTCCAACGAGGAATGTTGTAACC
>SDWK01000511.1 GCA_004195335.1 Shewanella sp. | reverse complement strand
TCAATGGTGTATTTCTATCATCGCCTTAGGACTTTATCATCACACCCAGAACATTCGCTGAAAGTCTAAAGCTCTCAATGGTGTATTTCTGTCATCGCCTTAGGACTTTATCATCACACCCAGAACATTCGCTGAAAGTCTAAAGCTCTCTATTGAGTTCTATCATCGATCCCGCCTTAGGACTGAAGAGGTGCTGATGAAGTCTGGCGGCAAATTCATCCGTCATGCCGGATATGTAATCGGCGATAACACGATGGCTGTTTTGGCCTTTGTTGTGGCTCTCTCGCCAGCGTTCCTGGGTATGGGTTGGCAGTAATCGCTCTGGATCAGACTCAAATGCTTCGAACAGTTCCATCACTATTTGTTGCCCCTTATATTCCAGCATCTGGATCTCAGGCTTTCTGATCACATATTTATACACAAACTGTTTTAATACCTCTAAGGCTTCCGAGAAGCTGTCATCGAGGCCCGCATTGAAACGTAACAGCGGTTCGACAAATGCTTCATCTTCAACAATATTAATGGCGGTAACAAATCCATTGACCAAAGTACCGATCGCATCTTTTCTGAGATGGTGTTGGTGAGAGAACAGATTATGTCCTATGTGAGTAAACTCCTCTTTGATCCATGCATCCTGGCTGTTAATCAGTTTAGACTCGACATCGTGCAGCCATTGAGATGGCGTGACAATGCCCATGACTATTGCATCTTCGAGATCATGTACGGCGTAAGCAATGTCGTCGGCAAGTTCCATCACTGAGCAATCTAATGATTTAAACTGGGTGCGCAGATGTTTTTTGGCACCAATATCTCGATGAGATAAAAATCTTTCTCTATCCGATCCGTTTAATGGTGCGAGTACCCAATCGAGGATCTGACTGTCATCATCGAAAATCCCTTTCACCGGCGTCCACTCTGATGGTTTAAGCTGCCTGATGTTGTTGACCGGTTTGTTACCCGAAGTGCGAAATAACATCGAGTAAGGAGCTGGATATTTTAAGATCCCCAATAGGGTACGTCGACAAAGGTTCATGCCATAAAATTCAGTGTAGGGTTCCAGACCTGTGAGTATTCTGAATGTTTGCCCATTACCTTCGAAGCCGCCGTGATCGCGCATCATATAGTGGAGTGCGACCTCTCCGCCATGGCCAAATGGCGGGTGACCGATATCGTGGGCGAGGCAAATAGATTCAATTAAACTCATTGAATCAAACAGGTGATCTAATTCCGGCCGTTTCTGCTTTATCTGGGCACAAATTCCGGTCCCGATTTGAGACACCTCTAATGAGTGAGTGAGACGGGTGCGATAGAAGTCGTTCATGCCTACACCGAGTACTTGTGTCTTAGCTTGTAAACGTCTGAATGCCGCAGAGTGAAGGATCCGCGCTCGATCCCTTTGATAGGGACTGCGGTGATCATTGCGTCGTTTCTTCTCTTCGGTCAGACGCCTTTCTAGCCATAGGGACTCTGTCATCGGTAACCTTATTTTTGCGAGTTAAAGTAGTCTATTAATATCATCGAGGTTGAGTTTAAAACTGGGAATGAAGCAATCAATGAAATATTTAACTGCAGGATCCGGATTCTGTTCTAATGACTGTTCGAGTCGTTTTTTGGCGGTATTAAACTCATTATTCCCGGCTCTATGTTCCTCTAAACACTTAAGGAATGCGCACAGGGTATCGGCGGATTTGACCAGCCGTTTGTATTCAATGTCGGCATACTCACTGGATAAAAGGCTCTTATAGTCATTCTTAAACTCTTCAGGCACCATCTCTAATAATCTGTGTTCTGCGATGGCCTCGATTTTTTTATATTCGGCCTCTATCTCTTTATTGAAGTATTTAACCGGGGTGGGCAGATCACCCGTTAAGATCTCACTGGCGTCGTGAAAGATGGCGACGGTTGCAGCTCTGTCCGGGCTAAGTTGCGTTCCAAATTTTTGATTGCTGATAATAGCCAGGGCGTGTGCAACCATAGCCACTTGTAAGGAATGCTCTTGTACGTTTTCGCTTCTAATATTATACATTAATGGCCAGCGTTGAATTAATTTCATGCGAGCGAGATGGGCGAATAAGTGACTCATGCTATTTTGCTACTTAATACAATGACTACATCAAGTTACATTAGCACAAGCCTTCCTGATAGAGGCAAATAATTATCATTTTGCTATGAGTCGTCAACAGGCTAAGATCTGGCTACCTATGCCTGTAGGCAGGCAAATGAATTATTATCCCTTGGTTTCTTTACATCGAATAGTTATTGTAGATTCAGATTTATATTTTTAAATATTGTGGCGGTTTACGAGTATGTTGGATTGGGTTCAAAAAATTGCCTTCAGCGACAGCAGTCCGCTTGAAACCCAAGGGATGGAGCATAAGTTTGGCTTCAGAAGGCTACAACCCAAGGTGATGCCCCATAGTCATTGGCATGGGCATATAGAGATTAACTATCTATTTAACTGCTCCGCCGATTATCTATTCAACGGTAAGAAGATAAGCGTACCGGAAGGACGTATGTTACTGTTTTGGGCCTCCTTTCCACATCAGATGACCGCGACACATGGTGAGGGTGAGCTGGTTAATGTCTATGTACCCTTACAAGCATTCTTAACCTGGAAGCTACCCAATGAGTTTGTCAGTCAGCTTTTACATGGGGAGGTATTGGTTTCTGATAGCTTATATGCCTGTGATGAACAGATCACTCAGATCTGGGAAAAGGATCTGACTAAAAATAATCATATGATGACGGTACAGGTTATCAATGAAATTCGTGGCCGGATCCGGCGCATGTCGATTGAGAATTACAGCACCTATGAGTTAGCAAATAAGGCGTGTAAAGACAATAACACACCGAACTTGAGCGGATTGACCCATATACAAACCATGCTGCGTTATATTGCTGACCATTATGATCAGAAGGTCACTATTGCCGATGTTGCTAACTCCACGGGGTTACATAAAAACTATGCGATGAAGTTATTTAATCGTGTCATGAGAGTTTCAATTAAACAATATATTAATCAGCTGCGCTTACAACACGCTCAGGCATTGTTAGTCGACACCGAGAGCCCCGTTTTAACTATCGCTTTAGAGGCCGGGTTTGGTTCAGTTAGCCGGTTTTATGATATTTTTCAGCGTGAATATCATATGTCACCGTTAGAATTTAGGCGGCGAATCTTGTAGTGTGCAAGGTTCAAATCATTCCCTGCTATTTTTAATTATGGTTCAGCCCTCTCTGGATTAATCTCTCGAATCAGTTTTCTCTATGCCACCTTGGTATGAGCATGTTCAAGAGTGTGTAATCCCAATTAACCCGCGTATGAATATAGTAATCATGCACTAATACCGCATAGGTTTTCATGTTGAATACTTTCTATAATTTGTTCTGGACAATTCGTCAAGTTAGACGCTTGTGCCATTAAAGTAGGCGAAGCTGGTTTTTATATCGGCTTTATATCGATCTCGCAGCTGTTTCAACTGCTCAATAATTGACTTAATTCAACTGAAAATGTAACATGCCGCTCGGTTTTTTAGCTGGTCACATGAATTGTGTTGCTGGCTTGCTGTCGTTGTTGCGGCCGTGGTGTTTATCTTTCTGGAGAATTGAATTGAAAAAAGTAGTAATTACGCAGTCTGGAGAAGTTTTACTTGCTCGTGGTGATATCAAGATTGAAGTTAACAATGTAGTGGGAAATGTCACCCAAGGTAAACATATTCAGGCTGGATCAATTCTCTTTATTCAAGATAATGCTGAGCTCAACATAGCGTATGAAGATGGCACCGTTTTATATCAAGGTCAAATTGATCAGGTTGTCGATGATGCGGGCCCTGGAGTCAGTAACGAGGGCGGAAGTCACTTAATCTCTGTGGGACGAACCGGAGATGAAACTATTGCTGCGGCAGGTTATTCGACGGTAGGTAGTACTCAAAATGGCGGTGATACTACGAAGGGGATTGATGGCATTGACGTCGATGAGCCTTCGGCCCTGGAAAATGACAGTAACACAGTGGCAGAAGACAGTGTTGCGGTGGGTAATGTATTAGACAATGACATCGACGTAGATAGTGACCTGAGTGTGGTGGGGTTCGAGGTGGCGGGCAATACATACAGCGCCGGCACTACGGTGGCATTAGATGATGGCAGCTTGGTGCTGAATACTGATGGCAGCTATACCTTTACTCCAAATGAAAACTGGAATGGTACTGTTCCGGTTATCACCTATACGGTGAATACGGGCTCCAGCGCTAGCTTGACCCTAGTGGTGACCCCGGTGGATGATGCCAGCAATCTGGCAGATGACAGCAATACCATAGCCGAAGATACTGTTGCGACGGGCAATGTGCTCGATAACGACGCCGATATCGACAATGACCTGAGTGTGGTTAGTTTTGACGTCGAAGGCAGCACCTACAGCGCCGGCACTACGGTGGTATTGGATGACGGCAGCTTAGTACTCAACACCGATGGCAGCTATACCTTTACTCCTAATGAAAACTGGAATGGCACAGTCCCGGTTATCACCTATACGGTGAATACGGGCTCCAGCGCTAGCTTGAATATCACTGTTACTCCAGTTAATGATGACTTTACCGATAATAATGAAGTCCGCACCATAGCCGAAGACAGCCCGCAAGTGGGTGGCAATGTGATCGATGGCAGCAGCGTCGACGGTGATATTTCAGTGACTAGCTTTACTGTTGCTGGCGATGCGACGGTTTATCAGGCCGATGGTAGTGATATTGATATCGCTAATGTCGGAAGCTTCAGCTTAGACAGCCATGGCGCGTACACCTTTACTCCTGCGGCTAACTATAACGGCGCGGTGCCAGTTGTCACCTATAGCCTGACCGATGGCTCAAGCGCTGATACCTCAACCTTAGCCATCAACGTCACGCCGGTGAATGATGATTTCACCGATAATAATGAAGTCCGCACCATAGCCGAAGACAGCCCGCAAGTGGGTGGCAACGTGATCGATGGCAGCAGCGTCGACGGTGATATTACGGTGACTAGCTTTACGGTTGCTGGCGCTGCGACGGTTTATCAGGCCGATGGTAGTGATATCGATATCGCTGATGTCGGAACATTCAGCTTAGACAGCCATGGCGCGTACACCTTTACTCCTGCGGCTAACTATAACGGCGCGGTGCCGGTTGTCACCTATAGCCTGACCGATGGCTCAAGCGCTGATACCTCAACCTTAGCCATCAATGTCACGCCGGTGAATGATG
>SDWK01000769.1 GCA_004195335.1 Shewanella sp. | reverse complement strand
AAAAACACGCGAACTTATATAGGATTTAAACAAAAACAACTCAATAAAAGTATGAAAACAGCAATAACATTTATTACTAAATTAGTTAGTTACGGGTTGCAAGCAAAAAAAAACCCGACCAGAGTCGGGTTTTTAATTCAAATGGGTTTATTTCCCTTGAGAGCTCTTCATATATTTGAAGAATTCGCTATCAGGCTCTAGCACCATAATATTCGAATCACCACTGAAGCTTTCTTTGTAGGCTTCAAGGCTTCGAATAAAGCTATAAAACTCAGGATCTTTGTTGAAAGTGTCGGCATATATCTTTGCCGCAGTCGCATCACCTTCACCACGAACTTCCAGTGCTTTACGTTGTGCATCGGCAATCTGAATAGTCACAGAAGCATCCGTCTTAGCACGAATAATCTCAGACTGTTCCATACCCTGCGCTCTATGCTCTTTCGCTACCGCAGTACGTTCAGCACGCATACGTTGATAGATACTCGAACTAACGTTTGCCGGTAAGTTGATCTGCTTAACACGAACATCGACCACTTCAATACCCAGATCCGCAGCACTTTCAGATGCGTTTTTCAGCGCATCTTGTTGTAACTCGTCACGGCTTCCGGAAACGATCTCTTTGATCGTACGGCGACCAAACTCGGTACGAAGATCGTTATTGATCTTACGCTGAAGTAGAGACTCGGCATTGGCTTTAATACCGCCATTGGTCGATAGATAATACTTTTCGTGATCAAGAATTCGCCACTTCACATAAGAGTCAACCATAAGGTCTTTCTTCTCAGAGGTGACAAATCTATCAGCAGCACCATCCAACGTCTGAATACGCGAATCAAGGAACTTAATCTTATCGATCATAGGCAACTTGAGGTGCAGACCAGGTTCATAGATACGAGTCACGCCATCATCTTTTAATATCTTACCGAATCGTGAAACAATCGCTCTCTCACCTTCGTTAACAGTCATAATAGATGACAAGAACACAGCAACAAGTATCGCAGCAATAATCGCAGTTAATCTACCCATTATTAATTCCTCCCCTGGCGAGTTCTATCACTACGAGATGAACGTGAATCATTCGGCATACTGTTCTGCCCAACAATATCATTTGAAGAGCTCACCGATGGATTAGAACTAACCTTACGAGGTTTAGTGTCAGATTGACCGCTTTGCATCAACTTATCCAAAGGCAGATACATCATATTGCCACTACTTTTTGAGTCGACAAGAACCTTATTGGTACCTTTTAACACTGTCTGCATAGCATCCAAATAGAGGCGTTCACGTGTCACTTCAGGTGCAGCTGTATATTGAGGAAGTAAAAGTTCAAAGCTTGCAACTTTACCTCTTGCCTCTAATATTTCGCGTTCCTTATAGGCGTTAGCCTGTTGCTCCATTCTTTGAACCTGACCACGAGCCTTAGGTTCAATCGCACGGGCATAAGCCTCAGCTTCACGAATAAAACGCTGCTCATCTTCCTGTGCAGAGATTGCATCATCGAATGCATCCTTCACCTCTTCAGGTGGACGTGCTGGTAAGAAGTTAACGTCAACAATGTTAATACCTAACTTATAAGGCTCGATAATACGCTCGACCTCTTCCCAGGTATCACGGCGGATCTGATCACGACCCGTTGTTAAGATGTCATCCATTTTGTTATGGCCGACAACGTAACGCAGCGCACTGTCTGTAGCTTCACGCAAGCTAGCATTAGCATCAACAGCGCTAAACAGGAAGCGGTAAGCATCAGTAACACGATATTGAACATCGAGTTCGACTAAAACCACATTCTCGTCAGCTGTCAGCATGCTTCCTGAAGCGGGAATAGAGCGAACAGTACTCACATTCACCGGAAAGACTTCATCAACAAAAGTCGCTTTCCATTGTAAGCCAGGTTCAACTTCACCAATATACTGACCGAATCTTAATGCAACTCCTCTCTCCGCTTCCTTGACAGTATAGAAACCAGATAGTCCCCACACTACAAGCGCGATGCCCAAGACAATGACAAGACCAAATGAACTGACTGAAGCTCCTGATCCATTACCTTTTCCACCACCAAAGCGTTTCGAAATATTACGAAAGACTTCATCAAGATCTGGTGGTCCCTTATCGTTACCGCTTTTATTTCCCCAAGGGTCTTTTCCCTTGTTACCGGGCTCATTCCAAGCCATTTAGCACTCCATAGGTACGTGAAATAAATGAGATTACTAAAAACCTACTCAACTGTCGTATTATCTACAACAAAGGTCTCTAACTCCCCTTGGCTCTGTTTCATCAGTCGGTGCCAATCAGCCTCCAACAAACGAACAGATAAGATACAGTTCCCCAGATCGTCGTACTCTTTCTGCTGTATCACATCAAGTCTGTAAAACTGACCAAGATAATGTCCAGCATTTGCTGGAATTTGCAAGGTAAATTCTAAAGTCGCCTTACCAACGATAACGTTGATAGCCTCCTTCAGTTGTTCCAAACCTTTTTGCTGCTGGGCAGATACCCAGACTCGTATTGGTACGCCTTCGGAGTCATAATCGATCCTCGGGCTTACATCCTCTAACAGGTCAATCTTATTACAGACGACAAGTTGTGGAATTTCTTCGGCACCTATCTCTTTAAGCACTTGTTGAACTTGCTCAAAGTTATCACCCATATTTTCGTCGGCACAATCGACAATATGAAGTAAAAGATCCGCTTCTCGTGTCTCTTGTAATGTCGCCTTAAATGCTGCAACCAAATCATGTGGTAGATGGCGAATAAAACCAACAGTATCAGCTAATATAACCGCACCATCTCTTAACTCTAACTTTCTCAAGGTAGGATCGAGTGTGGCAAAAAGCTGATCAGCAGCATAAACATCTGAAGATGTCAGCGAATTAAACAGTGTAGATTTGCCAGCATTGGTATATCCAACCAAAGATACAGTAGCTAGATCGCTACGGCGTCTTGAGCGTCGGCTCTGCTCTCGCTGCTTATCCACTTTATCTAAACGACGGTTAATCGTTCGAATTCGTCCTCGTAACAAACGTCTATCAGTTTCGAGCTGAGTTTCCCCTGGTCCCCGAAGACCAATCCCCCCTTTTTGCCTTTCAAGGTGGGTCCAGCCGCGTATAAGGCGTGTCGACATATGGCGTAACTGCGCTAGCTCCACCTGCAACTTACCTTCGTACGTACGTGCTCTTTGGGCAAAAATATCCAATATGAGTGTAGTACGGTCAAGCACACGACATTGGCATAACAGCTCAAGATTTCTCTCTTGAGCGGGGCTAAGCGGGTGATTAAAAATCACCACATTTGCTTCTGTCGCTGCAACCAACGCGGCTAATTCATCGGCTTTACCTGAACCTACAAAAAATTTTCGGTCAGGTGAACGGCGACTTCCTGTTATTACTCCGATGGACTGGGCCCCTGCCGACTCTACCAATAATTGGAGTTCGACGAGATCCTCCCTACTATCTTCATCGGAAAAGTCGATATGGACTAGGACCGCATTCTCTCCCGCCTCATAACGATCAAACAAAAAGCAAACTCCTTATCAATTACTGGTCGTTGTTATCGTCTTGCTGACCATTTAAACCATCTGCAGGGCTTGGCGCTGGAGTATGGCTGCTGACATTAAATGGACGAGCAGGCACAACTGTAGAAATAGCGTGCTTATAAACCATTTGGCTTACCGTATTTTTCAACAAAATAACAAATTGGTCAAATGACTCAACTTGTCCTTGTAATTTAATGCCATTAACAAGATAAATTGAAACAGGAACGCGCTCACGGCGCAGTGCGTTCAAAAACGGGTCTTGTAAAGATTGCCCCTTAGCCATTTTATAATTTCCTTTTTATTTAAAATAAGTAGTAGAACTAATACAACATAACTTTTTTGTTTGGTTTTAGTATTATATAGCGCGGCCGAATTAGCTAGCGACAATGTCGCAATACGGTATTTAGATTCAAATCTACACCACTTTCCAGCCAATTTAACTCAGGCCAGCCCCTCAACCATGTTAATTGACGTTTGGCTAATTGCCTAGTAGCAACGATGGCTTTTTCGACCATAGTATCATAGTCATATTCGCCATCCAGATATTGCCAGCACTGCCTATAGCCTACACATTTCATCGAAGGAAGCGCTAGATTCAGATCACCTCGCTCTTTAAGGGCGCGAACTTCATCTACGAAACCTTGATTTAACATCAATTTGAATCTTTCTTCTATAGAAAGATGTAACACTTTTCGGTCTGTTGGCGCTATCGCAAATTGAACAACATCATAAGGTAAAGGCTCTGACTTAATTTGACTCAATTCGGTTAATGATTGCCCACTTATTCGGTACACTTCCAGCGCCCTAATTAACCTTTGAGGATCATTTGGATGAATGCGTTCAGATGAGACAGGATCGATCATCTTTAGTTCATCATGCATATCTTGCCAACCACGCTGCTCAGCCTCTGTGACAATTTGTGCACGGACAGCGTCATCTGCACCAGGCAGTGGTGAAAGCCCTTCCACTAACGCCTTAAAATACATCATGGTGCCACCAACTAACAGTGGTGTTTTCCCAGCCTTTAATATCAGTTCTATTTCTCGCAGCGCATCGACCCTGAAATCGGCTGCCGAATAACTTTCTGCAGGGTCCTTTATATCAATCAATCTATGCGGCGCAACGGCAAGTTCATCGGCACTGGGTTTGGCAGTACCTATATCCATTGAGCGGTAGATAAGTGCAGAATCGACTGAAATAATTTCACAGTTGTGCTTTTGAACCAAGTCAATCGCTAATGCCGTTTTACCTGAGGCTGTTGGCCCCATTAACGTCAAGATTTTTGGCTTATTCTGTTCAGTCACTCGGGTGCTCTTCTAGCCATGATTGCCAAGGTAAAACCTTAGCCTTCTGAATTAATTCTTCACGATCATTGTCATCTAGCTGACTAAACGCTGACCATATATCTGGTGCTGACTGAAATTTTGTATCGTCATGTTTTGCAAGCCAGGAAGCCAATGCTTCATTACTCGGTTCTTCGAACCTGAGCCACTGCAGTAAATCTGGTACGACTGTTACTAATTGGCTCTGTCTTAAATATGGGGGCACTTTCTTTATAATCAACTGCCCGAGGCGAATTGTTACTTCAATTCCAATTTTTCTGAGCAATAATTCTCTTTCGGCAAGTGTATCACTCCAAATTTCGTCCATAGCGATAGAAACCGGCATCAATAATGGTTGGCTAACCAGACCACTATCGAGTTTATTTGAAATTTCGTGTTGCAAAAGCCAGGTCGTTATAATTTTAATGGGCAGGAGTAACAGCTGCTCTTCCTGAGCCAAGACCCAATACTCACCCGCCAAGATTGGTGGCATGGCGACATTGGATTGAATATCCTTGTTCCCTTTATTCCCATAGTCGACATTTGGCGTCTTTAATAGCTCGCCATAGGATGCTATCACCTCAGCACTGGGTAATTCAGCTTGTGGACGATAAGATGGAGCCACACCTCCCCTGCTCTGTGCGTTGGAGGCATGAGAAGGCATAGCCGAAATAGATGAAGAAAAGCTCTGATGCTTTGCTTCCGTCCTTGGTGGAGCCTGATGTGAATAATCATGTGCTAAATGATCGGACTCAGCAACGCCATAGGCGTTATTCCCAGTCTCACGAATCTGGGAACGAGAATCGGCATCACGCTTATTAGTAGAATCGATTGCTAATCTACTGACCTGATGAAGAGCCGATTGAAGGGCTTGAAAAATATAGTCATGTATATAACGACTCTGATGAAACCTAACTTCATGTTTAGCAGGGTGAACATTAACATCAACCTGATGTGGATCGAGTTCGAGCATGAGTACGTAGCTTGCTTGCTCTCCACTCACGTGCTCAGCAAATGCCTGCCTCACGGCGTGATTAACCAACCGGTCACGCACTAATCTGCCATTCACATAAAAATATTGGGTATCACTCGCTGGCGATTCAAAAAAAGGAGATTGAATGTAGCCGGTTAATTTAAGATCATCGTGTCGACAATTAACCTCTATCGCCTGCTCCGCAAATTTTTTCCCGCTGATCTGGGCTAAGCGCTGCAGGTATTGATCTTGAGTGTTGGTAGCACGATAGTTTCGTACCACCTTGCCGTTATGCTTTAGCGTGAAATGAATATCATTACTCACCAAGGCGATACGTTTAAGCCACTCATCGATATGTGTGAATTCTGTTTTATCACTTTTAAGAAACCGCCTTCTTGCCGGCGTATTGAAAAACAGATCTACAACCTCAACCGTCGAGCCCACCGGATGGGCGGCAGGTATCACCTTGACCGCCATATCTGAGCCTTCTGCGTAGGCTTGCCAAGCTTCAACTTGATCAACCGTACGAGAAGTTAAGGTTAATCTGGAAACAGAGCTAATACTCGCTAACGCCTCTCCGCGAAACCCAAAGCTGAGAATTGCATCAAGATCATCGAGAGAGCTGAGTTTTGAGGTGGCGTGTCTAGACAGTGCGAGGCCAAGATCTTCTTTTGAGATCCCAGAACCATTATCGTGAATTTTAATCAGCTTACTGCCACCTTTCTCGATCTCTATATCGACACGAGTAGCACCGGCATCCAGACTATTTTCAACCAACTCCTTAATCACAGAGGCGGGTCTCTCGACAACTTCTCCAGCTGCGATTTGGTTTGCCAGTTGTGGCGGTAATATCTGTATTGTCATAATATTTAAACTCTTGAAGCTAAAGCTATAAACATCCTTGCAAGGAATGGACTTAAGCCCTTGGGATAACCAACTTTTGGCCAATACGTAACATATTTGATTTCAACCCGTTGGCTTTCTTAATACTGGCTATTGAAACTTGGTATTTGTGTGCAATGACTGACAAGGATTCACCTCTACCCACATTGTGCTTTAACGAACCTTTACTTGCCATCAAGGAGTTCACCGGGGGATTCGCTTCAAAATAGCGCAATACGCCTTTATGTACCGCCTTAGCAATATTATTTTGATGCTCCCTTTGCGACAAGAGTCGCTCCTCTTTATGGTTTGATATAAAACCAGTTTCAACCAAGATCGAAGGAATATCGGGGGATTTGAGTACAGCAAAGCTAGCGGACTCAGGTTTATGCTTATGCAGTTTGGTCACCTTGCCTAAATTGGAAAGCACATCGTCGGCAATGTTATGACTGATAGCCATAGATCTATCCATGGACATATCTAATAAAGTCATAGCCAGATACTGTTCATTGTCAGTATTTTGAATTATCTCGCCCGCGCCACCTAGCAGTTCTGAATGCTTCTCTTTCTGCTCGAGCCATCGACCAATCTCACTGTTAGCTCTCCGCATAGATAATACCCAGACTGAAGCGCCTCTAGGTTGAGAAGAGGTGAATGCATCCGCGTGAATAGAAACTAAGAGATCGGCTTTACTGGTTCGTGCGATTTCAGATCGCTTATTAAGATTAACAAAATAATCCCCTGTCCGAGTCATGACGGCCTTCATGCCTGGCGTAGCATTAATCTTAGCCTGGACCTTTTTCGCTATTTCTAAAACAACCTTTTTTTCGTATATCCCTGAAGGGCCAATGGAACCAGGATCATCCCCGCCATGGCCGGCATCGATTGCCACAATGACATCGCGAAGTGTCTGTTTAGGTTTGCTCGTTTGCTTAGCCGTCGATACTGAGCGGCGGTCTTCAAGGTCAACTACTAACCTGTTGCCGTAGGGCGCAGTCGGTGAAAGTGCGAACAGATTCGCTTTAACTGGCTTAGTCAGATCGATAACGATCCTCAGAGTTCCTTTTGCTGGCGGCTGACTTATACGTACTCTCTTTACAATTTTACTATTATTAGCCAGCTTTTTGAGATTCAGCGAGGTCGACGTTCCCTTAAGATCAACGACTAACCGATAGGGACCGGTTAGCGTGAAATGAGTAAAACTAGGCGCCTTACTCAAATCAAAAACGACCCGAGTCGATTCTGGAGCGGCCCATATTCTCACGCCATCGAGCTTAGTTGCACTTTGGGCAACAAAAGAGACACAAAGAGAAATTGTAACCAACAGCATTTTGAAAATAAAATCAGTTCTTATCATTGTTATTTGAGTTTACTCAATAGTTGCAGCCCTTTATCCGAACCGGGTACGATTTCAACTTCTCTACGCTCGCCGACATAATTAATTTGCACGCTAATGTCGGCTTCAGGTAATAGGCCATGACCACGTTCAGGCCATTCAACAATACAGATACTTTTTTCGGTAAAATAATCTCTAATCCCCATGAATTCAAGTTCTTCAGGATCGCTCAATCGATAAAGGTCAAAATGATAGAGATCGATATTATCAAACTCATAAGGTTCAACTAATGCATAAGTTGGACTCTTTACCGATCCTTTGTGCCCCAAGGCCTGAATGAGACCACGACTCAAGGTTGTCTTACCCGCACCCAATTCTCCAGACAAATTTATCATCAGAGGTGGGGAAATAATTGCCGCTAGCCGCTTACCAAGCTCTACAGTATCTTGTTCATTCTCGAGGTAGACTTTTACTGATGTCATTGTATTGAGTTTACTAACCTAAAGTTGTTGAGAACCTGCTACTTTATACCAATTAACTAAGCAGCTAAACAGCTTTACATGCAATTGCACTAAATCGCCTCTTCAACCCATTTAATCTTATGCGGCGACAGGTATTATATTATGTTTACCAGTTGTCTGATATGAGGCATTAAATCAGTGGCAAGCATCCCTCTTTCTCCATCTGTTGCGGCGCGGTCGGCGGCTTCACCGTGCACCACCACTCCCATAATTGCCGAAGAGAGTTTATCAAACCCCTGCGCCATCAATGCACCTATAATTCCTGATAACACATCGCCACAACCACCACTCGCAAGTCCGGGATTACCTACAGGAGCGACATAGCATTCGAAACCATCATAAATTAACGTACCCGGTCCTTTCAAAACGACGACGCCACCATATTTTTGCTGTATTGCTTTAACAGCAGCAAATCTATCGCTTTCGACCTCTTGCACGGTAACGCCCAATAATCTTGCAGCTTCTCCAGAATGGGGAGTCAGTACCCAATGATCTTGTCTGTTCTGCTCGCCACTGAGTAAGTTCAGCGCATCTGCATCCATCACACAGGGCTTGTCACTCAGTCCTACGGCTTTAAGTAAATTGTAACCCCAATCTTGCTTGCCAAGGCCCGGACCTATCACTAAGACATTGGCCCAGCCGAGACGAAGATAAACTTCCATATCGACTAATTCACATCCCCAAAACATCAACTCAGGTCGGTTCGAATTCACGACAACTTGATGCTCAGGCCTAGATATGATCGTAACAAGTCCCGCCCCCGCTCTCAGACACGCTTCTCCAGCTAACCTAACCGCACCAGCCATCCCTGCATCACCACCAATAACAGATACTTTTCCAGATAAGCCTTTATGTGAATCTCTGTCTCTAGGTTTAATATGCTGATTAACATAATCAATAGAGACATTAACTGAGTTAGCCTGTGGCAGATACTCGGTTAACCCCAGAGCAGTAAACCGCAACAACCCAACACAGTGCCTTGCACGCCCCGTCATTAACCCTTGTTTAACCGCCCCAAAAGTGAGTGTCACATCGGCCTCTACAGCATTTAACCCCACTCCTGTATCTGCGTTGATACCGGAAGGAATATCTAAACTAAGCACCCATGCATCACTACTATTGATGCTGTCGATCGCTAGTTTAAAATCACCTTTTATCTCGCCACTAAAACCGATACCGAGTAAGCCATCAATGATCACATCTGCCGAAAATACCTTTTCCAGAGAAAAATGCTCCAGCTCCCCGCCACTCTCGATGAAAAGATGTTGCGCTTTAACTACCTCTTCTCCCATCTTCTCTCTGGTAAATGCCATTAATGAAACATTATACCCTGCCTCGAGTAATCTTCTTGCACACACATATCCATCGGCACCATTATTACCATGCCCCACAAGAACCAAAATAGAACGCGACTTATCTTGTGCTTCCGCCACCAACTCAAAAGCAGCTTTACCCGCGGATTCAACAAGTTGATAAAAATTTGTTTTTCCACTATCAACAAATTTTTGTTCAGCGATCCGTACTTGCGAGCTTAAGAACATTTCACAAGGAAAAGACGATCCGTTTGGCAACATGATTATGTCTCCGTTGAGGTTGAGTAGAAGCAGAAACTAGCATTCTGAATGCCTAGAATTATAAGATTAATAGAATTTGAGCTTAAATTCGTAAATAGATTCACTTGTCACTACACTTATATAAAAGAAATTTGATCTCGCACAAGAAATCTATTCAGGAGCAAAGGGATGAAGCTCTTTACACTACTCGTATTAGCCTTGTGCATGCTTTTACTGAGTTTGCCATTACAATCAAAAATATTGATACAAGCACTTTTACTGTTATGTCTGTTATTGGTAGGGATAGGTCTATATAAGGCCATTATTCAGCCATGCAGTGATAGAGATGATGATGAAAATTAACAGTTCAACCTTATTTCTAGCTGAATCATACCAATCGGAATAAGAAAGTGATCCACTCAGAGTATTTTTGGCAAACTAATTCAAGGCGAATGAGTGAGGGAATGGTGCTCCCTTCTGAAGTTATTCAACGCAGAAGTAGGCAGCCAAAAACACTCCTGAAAGGCGAGTTTTAGCGCAGCCGATGCTGTGTTAACGAGCTTAAACGTAGAATAACGATGTTCTTCACTCGTTGCGAACAACACGGTCTTGTATGCTCCCTACACACTTATGCCTTTTATGCACGACTATATGGATGTAGGATATAGAGCGAAGCACGACTGAATGGATTCAGGAGGTAGAGTAACGCATGGAGCAGTTACCGAGGATGCCAGAGCCGAGGAGCAAGAAAGGGCCTTGCCTCTGAAGCGCTAAATTCTCGCTGAGCGATCACATCTTTATACCGATTGGTATTAAAATTGAAACATTAAAAAAGGTACCCTAAGGTACCTTTAGTTAATCGCGCATCTAATTTTATTTGTATCGAGTCTAAGCAACTAGATTAGTACCTGCAATTGCTATACTTGAAATTTTACATATCATCCATACGGATACAGCTGTGCACTAAGCGCTGCTGCTGAATTTTCTCTACACGAACCAAGTCATTCAAAGCACCAGCAATTTCACTCGATGAAGAGTTTTCAGCAGTCTTATTTAATAGTTCAATTAAGCGATTATCAAGATCTAAATGGAGCTCTAACACATCATCCTCAGCCATATTTGCAGTAAGCACAGTCTCTTGGCAACGTTTGATAAAATCCTCAAACGTGATGTCTTTATACCAGGTATCTAACACTCGTCTTGGCGCTTCATCAATATAATTTTCTAATTTTTCAGCCACACCCTTTTGATGTTGTTGAAAATATTCAAGCATCATCTTGACTCTCGATGAATCAGCTTCTGTTTGTAACCTGCTATACAGTTGTGCCATCTCTATGCGGCAAGTAGCAACATAACCTAATAGTTCGCTGAGTTGTTGAAATCGCATTCATCGCTCCCAAAAAATACTAGCCAAAAATCGGCTCAATTAATCATCTATGTAGGCATTATGCAAACAAACCACAAATGAATACTTGCACAAGTTCAAAGTTTGATACTTCCGAGACAGCTACATTAGATTTCGTTAAAAGAATTTAGCGCCAGATCACGCTTACAGCCTCAGCGTGACTCAAACTCGAAAAAGCTAAAAATTGAGAGGTTAACGTTAAAATTAAGTGATCTGCCTCATAATCAAGCATTGTTTGAACAAGTTATTGAGTCTTATGGGACTGGTAACAATCAGCAAATAGTTACTTAGCAAACGAGGTGCACAACTGAGCTAATGTCGGATAAACAAAATTTTGGGGATTTTCAAATCGAAAGGGAGATTGGAGCGAGCCCTTGATTTAAACCAAAGGGGTTCGAACCGGTTCTTGGTTTAAACGAGAAGCTATACCTTGGCAAAAAGAAGGTATCGACTATTTCTTTTTAACAAGCGAGGAGCACAACTGAGCTAATGTCACAAAATCTTTTTAATTGGGGGGGTAAATCGTAGGAGAAATTGGAGCGATATATCGGGTTCGAACCGATGACCTATACCTTGGCAAGGTATCGCTCTACCAACTGAGCTAATATCGCTTAAAACTGTTTCCTTAAA
>SDWK01000767.1 GCA_004195335.1 Shewanella sp. | reverse complement strand
CATTTGAATGTTTGTTTTTAACCACTTACCTCGGTTTTGTCCATCTGGCTGGCTAGATTTAGTGAGACATTATTAAGCCGAAGAACTGTGATAAGCATGATAAAGTGACGGGTGTTTTCAGTCCGTTTATCCTGAGTGTGATCAGTAAAAATCACGATAGTTGATTGCAGAACCCGAATTTCATGCCTGTAACAGAAGCAAGAAAAGTAGGCGTACACGTGTACGCTCAACCGTGGTGTTTTAAATTTAATACTGTTACACTAGCCTCAATTGGTCTTACCAGAAGTTGACTTCACTATGCCTGTAAAAGAACTATATTCCACTCCCCCAATGCCAATGAGCGTTAATTCAAGTGGGTACTCTAAGAGTGAAGAAACGGCAAATAGTGTAAGTCATGCCCTGGGAGTAATAGCGGGTGTCATAGGTCTTATTTTTTCCTTGGCCAAAGGACAAGATACATTAACAACGATTCAGTTAACTGGGGTGGTCATTTATTGTGCCAGTATAATCCTGCTTTTCACCTGCTCGACGCTGTACCATTCAGTGTCAGAGCCATCATTGAAACACAAGCTTAAAATCGCCGATCATTGTGCCATCTACTTCTTGATTGCAGGCACCTATACCCCCTTAATGTTGATCGCCTTAGAGGGAGCTCAAGCTAATATTATCCTCATCGCTATTTGGTCTTTAGCCTTGGGCGGCGTATTATTTAAAACCCTGTTTATCCATCGTTTCAAGCGATTTAGTGTCGCTCTTTATCTGATTATGGGATGGTTGTGCATGACCGTCATGAATGATTTAATTGCGGCCATGTCTCCTCTGGGTTTCCAGTTATTGGTAATTGGTGGCGTTTTTTACAGTTTAGGGGTCGTCTTCTATGTGGGCAAAAAAATACCCTATAATCATGCAATCTGGCACCTGTTTGTATTAGGTGGAGCAATAAGTCACTTCCTTTGTGTGTACCTGACACTCCTCTAAATCTGTCAAATAAATGATCCTGTTCGATATAGGAAGCTGAAATGGACTGCTCGCTACAATTGCTAACCCAATGAGTGTAAGCCAGCCTCTCACTGGCTCAATTTCATTACGTTTTTGATGCCACTTTTATTGGCGTTAACTTTAATGCCCTATTGCAGCTGAGCCTCATTCATTGACATAAACACTTGCTCTAAATAATCAGCCTCTGCACATAAGCCCTTCAGAGAACAGAGTCTGATAATGCATTCCAGTGTACATAAGCCACCTTCGATCTGATTTCGCCTTAACTTGAACGTTGAGGTGTGCGCATCGGGAAGTGCAAACTTCTGGGCCTGCTGTAGATAGGGGCTCTGCCTTAACATTTTTCTGGCCTCTTGCCAGGTCGCATCGATGATAACCAAAGTATCGGGTACCTCACTGAGGTATAAGCCTAAATTCGGCTCTTTATCATCCTTCTCAACTTCGCAGCTTTGTGCCTTAACGGTATCCGTAATAAGAGGCGTAACAATCTGGGCAGGATACAAGACCGCCGCATTTGATACCTTTAGGATATTTAACAAAGTTTCGTTGGGACGAACCCGCGACCAGATTATCCTGCTACACCACTGAGGATAAGCCTTAAGTGCCAAGACGCCGGTATTGGTTGGGCGATCAACTTCTCTTTCATGGGTTAACAGAATTACATTCATCGATTTATCTTAAATTTGTTTAACTAGCGACAGATCCTAGCATTATCTAACGAATAGCCGTTGGGGTTCAAATTTTTCAAATATGAGCCTAGAACATCGTCAATGACTAAGATAGCATGGTGATAACGATTATTATTATCACTCGTTTGACACGAATGAATTTCATGAAGCCACTAAGTATGTTTCTACCTTTTACAGGACTCTTCTCACGCCTTCAATTTAAACTGTTTAGTTACTTTGCTATCTCACTGCTGGCCATTTTACTCATCGCCACTGCAATTGAGAGCGTTGTACTCAATCAACTTCTCACTCTCCCCTCGGCAACCCAAGATCACCTTCAAAGGCTGGCAAATGAAGCTAAAGCACTTTTGGAAAAAAACGATATTGACGGGCTTGCTAAGTGGGAAAACGAACAAGATTTCACACTCTATATATTGGATAAAGACCAGAAATCAGTGAGTCACAGAAAGATGCATCCCCACTTTGTATTTAAATTGCAATATATGAGGCGGTTACAACAGCCGATGGGTGATCGTGTTAGAAAGCCACTGATCGGCATACCTCTGTTTGATACCATTAATTCTGACTCTCCATTGACTCTAGTCGTTCAGCTTAATGCCGATCTCCACCCTGCACAGCAGCTCAGCGGTAGCCTTTGGCTCATCAGAACCTTAGTCGGCATTACCGTCTTGTTTCTCTTCTCCTCCCTATTGGGACGCTACCTGATACGGCCTTTAACCCATCTACAAATGGGCACAAAGGCACTAGCAAGTGGTCAGCTAACTACACGGATAGCTCATCACTTTTCGGTAAAAGAGCCAGAGTTTTATCATCTTGCTACTGAGTTTGATCATATGGCAGAGCAGTTACAAAACAGTATGCAAAATCAAGAAAGGTTATTAAGAGATGTCTCCCACGAGTTGAGAACGCCCCTAGCCAGACAAGAGATTGCACTGCACCTGTTGGAGAAACAAGCGACTACTGAGCAGATCCCGCTCATATCCAGGTTCAAAGATCAAAATGAACAAATGGCAAAGCTTATCGACAGCATCCTGAAATTTAGCCGTCTTAATAATGCTTATATCGGTCTCAACCCAACTTCATTTTCCATCGATTCTTTAAGGGAGCAGATACTCAGGGATATCGAGTTTGAAGTCGGGGACAACCAATCAATTCAATGGGTTGAACAGGATGAGGATATTTGGTTATACACGGACTCGAGCTACCTTATCAGCGCCATAGAGAATGTACTTAGAAATGCACTTAAATATGCGGGCCCCAAGTGTATCGTCAAAGTTAACGGTGTAGTCGTTGAAGAGACATTCAGGCTCGATTTTCAAGACAATGGCTCGGGAATTAATGAAGATGAACTCATCAGCCTGTTTAATCCCTTCACCAGACTGGACGAAGCGCGCCACTCTAGTCAGGGGGGATACGGCCTAGGACTTGCTATAGTGAAGCAAAGCATCAAGTTACTCGGTGGTGAAGTCAGTGCTCGAAATAATAACGATGGGGGCCTGTGTATTAGCATGAGTCTGCCGCTTAAACTAAAAGATCCAAACTCTGTCTAATGTGGGCCTGTTGAATGATAGTGGCATTCGGAATTAACACTATCGATGTCAATTCCGAATAAGTACTATTTCACCCTGAATTAAATATATTTGCTGACCTTCTTTAAGGCTATCTGTTGTTTAAGCTTAGACAGATGGTCGGTAAACACCACGCCTTTAAGATGATCCATCTCGTGCTGAATCACGATGGCTAAGAAGGTATCGGTCTCGATCTCAATAGAAGCCCCGGTACGGTCTAATGCTGTTATCTTAATTTTTTCACTTCGAGCCACTTTTGCTCTGTAGCCCGGAATAGACAAACAGCCCTCTTCACCAGCAATATCACCTTCGGCTTCAATAATTTCAGGGTTGATCAACACTTGAGGCTCATCTCGCTCTGGTGACAAATCGATGACTAAGATGGCATGTAAACTACCGACCTGAGTCGCTGCTAAGCCGACACCATCTTCGGTGTCATACATGGTTTCCAGCAAATCATCAATAAAGCCTTGTACCGATTCGACATCCTTAACAGGTTGAGCTTTTCTTTTTAAACGTTCATCTGGGATTGTTAGAATATCCAGTACAGCCATAGCAAGATCACATAATTAGGGAAAAATTTCGCGTCATTATGACCGAATTATCCTTAAAGGCAACTCTGACGCCATTAATTATCTAGATAGACACTATCTAGATAATCCATCCATATCAAAGCCGTTATCGTATTTGTCCGCTGAACTAAGTAGACAGAACTTGTAATAATCGTGTTAAATCTATAGCATAGCAACTTGCGTATACAATATACGGGTCATATATGTCGCAAGTCACACGCACACCTTTGCCAAAAACCTTCTTCGTTGCGAATACGATGGAGATATTTGAACGTCTTGCCTGGTATGGCTTTTTTACCCTGTCATCACTCTATATGACCTCTCCGACACGCCAAGGAGGATTAGGCTTCAGCGAACAGGAACGTGGTTTACTTCAGGGGATGATTCCATTTTTTCTTTACCTATTCCCTGTTTTAACAGGCGCGTTAGCCGATCGCTATGGTTACCGTAAGATGTTTTTAATCGCCTTTCTCATTATGTCTCCGAGCTACTTTATTCTTGGGCAGGTCGACTCATTCGCCGGTTTTTTTATTGCCTTTATGGGCGTAGCCTTAGGCGCTGCCTGTTTTAAGCCCGTTGTCACGGGCACAATTGCACGAACGACTGATGATACCAACCGTGGTTTGGGCTTCGGGATATTCTATATGATGGTTAATATAGGTGGATTTCTGGGCCCCTTTATCGCTGGTTACGTTCGAGCTATCAGCTGGGATTGGGTGTTTATCATGTCTTCATTCTGGATAGCGGTTAACTTCATCCCTGCTTTGCTTTTTTATAAAGAACCCACCGATCCAAAGGCACAAAAAGGAAAACCATTGAGTGCGGTATTTACCGACATTCAGCAAGTGTTAGGAAACATACGTTTCGCAATGTTGTTTTTTGGGACCCTAATTATCTTGATGTCTTACGGCGCAAAATGGATATCGGGACAAACTACAATTCTCATCTATTTCGGCTGGTTTATCGGCCATTACCTCTGGGATCTGACGGCTAAAAAAAGCTTAAGGGCCCCCTGGTATAGACAAAAGATCAGTCTGGGAAATAAACCATTCGTTATTTATCTTCTCATTTTGTCTGGTTTTTGGATGGTGTACCAACAGATATTTATCACCCTGCCAATCTTCATTCGTGACTTTGTCGATACTTCGGATCTCATCATAATGTTAGTTCAATACCCTGATCTATTATCCTTTTTAGCCCCTGTTGATATTCACACATTACAGACTGAACTCGTGAGACTCTCTCAAGCGGTTGCCACCAATGAGATTGACATTAATCAGGCCTATTTTGAACTTGTCCACTCCAAGGTGATGGTTCCCGTAACCGATTTGAAACTCGGTTTATCGGCCATCGCACAAGATCCGTCAATTGCCGTCGACTATTCACAAACCTGGATTGCACAACACAGACAAATAAATCCTGAGTACTTGATTGGGTTGAACTTCCTTTCCATTGTTGTGCTTCAAGTGATGATTAGTCGGTTTATCGAGCGTTTCCAAGCCCTACCCATTTTAGTTGCCGGTACCATTATTATCTCATTGGGTACCGCACTCGGTGGCGTTGCTCACGGAATGGTAATGGGCGGCTTTATGGTGCTGACATCCATTTTGGTTTTCTCTATTGGCGAAATGGTTGCCTCACCAAAGAGTCAGGAGTACGTGGCCAGTTTTGCACCACACGACAAGAAAGCCATGTTTATGGGGTATTACTTTGTCTCCTCTGCTATCGGTTTTTTACTTGCAGGTCCTTTATCAGGTTATCTTTATGCGGAAGTGGCAAAGAATGCCCATCGCCCTGATCTTATGTGGTACATCATCGGCGGTTTTGGATTAGTCACCGCTTTAGGTTTAGTTTTGTTTCATAAATTTGGTGCAACTATACCGCAAGAAAATGAACTGCAGCAGGAGACATTAGAGGCGATATAGATAAGTGATTCGGACACTTATAACGATTAACTCTTGGGGTTAATATTCTTCGTGTCCGAATCGCATGCCATAAAAATGCGCTACACATTTTTCAATCAAAATTGAGACTGTATGGTAAAGCCCCACTTAGTTTCCTCTTCATCGAAACTATCATATTGATTAAACTCATAACGATATCGAATCTCCCATGACCAGCGCTCAGTTACACGATAGCCAATAGACAGCCAGGCATCAGTTTCATAGCGTTCACTGCCATCTATTGCCGCACTGCCCTTCGCAACCAAGGTGTTGTACCATCGGTCACTCCAGGGTCTGAGAATCGTCACACTGGCATTGGCCGTAATACTGTCGTTGCTTGGATTATCCTTTACACTCAGATAGTTTGCCCCCACCTCAGTAAATACAGCCGTATCGATCCATCCATTAAATTCGCTAATAATACCAAGTTGATATTGGTAATGGTTAAAACGACCTATTTCGGTGTCCGTTTTCCCATGTTTAATTGACGCGCTGAAATTCCAGTTACTTAACTCGTTCTCAGGGGAATAAAGATAAGACAAGTTCCATTTATCTCCACCAAAATTAGAATTTAATTCAATTTTTTGATTATCCCCGCCTAATCGCCCCGCTACTTTAAGGACATCGGCATCGAAACCAGCCCCGAGGGTTGTGGTTAAATTCAAAGGGTCGGCAATATGGCGGGCAGTCTGTGCATTCACACCACAGGAGAGACTGAGAAAAATGAGGCTAACGCAAAGCCCTCGCTTATTATTTAAATACATTTTTAACACCAGAAAAAATGTCATTATCACTGTCAAATCAAGCCTATTCAACACACTTTACTTACTATTACAAAGCCTTAAAAACTGCTCAACATGCAAGCTAAAACCCAACAAAGGTATCAAGCAGTAACACGTTTAAGCCATGAAATATGGTCTGCATCAATATTAGAGGATATGATACATAGGCATATATCAAAAAGTGAATGGAGATCAGGTGCCAGCACAACAACCAAGGTCACCGATGGAAAAGATCTGGCTTATTGTCAGTATGATCCCTGAAGGCTGTGTGAGTTCATACGGAAAAGTAGCCGATCTGGCAGGTTTACCGGGAAGAGCCAGATACGTCTCAAAGGCGCTAAAGTCGGCACCACAAGAGATGAACTTACCTTGGTTTAGAGTCATTAACAGTCAAGGGAGGCTCTCTTTTAAAGAAAATTCGCAACCCTACCAGATTCAAACTGAACTGCTGAGGCTCGAAGGCGTAGAGGTTAACCGTGGAAAAATACGTTTGAAAGAGTTTGAATGGAAACCAGACATCGCAACCTTGGTGCTACAACTGCCATTTTAAAGATAGGGTTAAGGCAACTAAATTCACTCATCATATGAGCCTAATAACTATACAAGTGCCAATACCAGTACCCATACAAGGACGGCATTGTTATACACTGATTCGATTAGCTTTGGGTTAACCAGTTCAGTGAACTGAAAAGAAATAAACTTGTCTGAATATCAAGGTAAGTAAAATATTGTTATGATCGTACTTGAATAAGTATGAAAAAATCTGATTTAAGGAGGCCTCATTGTCTATCGGTAAACGACTAATACTGGCAACGAATCTATTATGCTTTATTTTTTTCGTGAATGCAGTGCCCGGACCGCTGACCCCTTACACGGCAGAATATCAGGTCAATTATGGAAGCATTGAGCTGGGTAAAGCTAGGTATCAACTGCCTAGTGCAGAGGGAAACCTGTATCAATATCGTTTCGATAGTGACGTGAGTTTGTTAGTACTTTCCGATAGAAGAAATGTAGTCAGTGATTTTACGCTAGAGGATAAACAGCTGACCCCCATGCGTTATACTCATAACCGAAAAGGTACTGGTCCAAGCTATCAAGAACAGGCTGCATTTGCTAAAGGACAAAAAGTGGTTCACAGCCGTTATAAAGATGAGAGAGCAAAACTGCCTTACACCGATATTTTATATGATCCCTTAATGGTCCAACTGCAATTTCGACTCGACTTAGCCCAAGGTAAGAAAGAGGTACACTACGTTATGGTGAAAAGCGGAGAACTCGATGAGTATGGCTTTAAAGTCGTCGGAAAAGAGAGAATGAACATTGAAAGCGGCAGTTATGAAACCGTTAAGATTGAAGTGATCAGAGATAGCACAAAGAGACAGACATTTTTTTGGATGGCTCCTGATTTAGGCTTCCTTCCGATCCGTCTGACTCACTTCGAAAAGGGTAGCAAGCAACTCGATATAAAATTACTCAGCTATCAATTCATTCAAGAGCCGCAAACCGTCAACGCCGAGCCATTGAATTCCAAGGTTATCACCCCACACTAATTTCATCAGTATGCATCGCTCAAAATATAGCGGTGCATACTGTTCAAGTTTAATAAGCATACCAACAAGGGGTATTTAAGCCGTCAATCGGCTATCTGAAGTCACCTTACGACATGATCAACGCCGCCCGATGTCCCTTTCTATCAATTATGACTATTACACCTCTGTGACAAGACTCCCTAATCACTGCACATCAATCAGCTGACCTTTACAGAACAGTTTCCATTCACCTGCGGATAAGATGTGCCAATGCTCGTTATTGGTTAATGGCCTGGTGGCAATCACAGTGACAATATCATTTGCCGTCGTCTCTTTATCGAAATCGATGACAACATCAGTGTCTATGAGTCGTGCCTTACCAAATGGAGCCTTACGCGTGATATAACACAAATTATTACTGCAATAGCTCATCAGATGATCGCCATCGCTTAAGATCATATTGAACACACCTAAGGCTCGAATTTCATCAGCAAGTTTGGCGATATACCGATAGACAAGAGTTAAATTCTCAGGCTCGTTATCACCAAATTTTTCGACAACCTTTTCTAGTAGCCAGCAAAAAGCAAGTTCGCTGTCAGTATCACCAACAGGCTGATACCTAGAAACGTTGAATTTTTGCTGGTATTCACTCAATTGACCGTTATGTGCATAGGTCCAATACCTTCCCCATAGCTCGCGGGTAAAGGGGTGTGTATTTTCCAGAGAGACGCAACCACGATTAGCCTGCCGGATATGACTCACCACCACTTCACTCTTTATGGGAAAGGATTGAATAAGCTTAGCTATCTGAGATTCGCTGCTTGGGCAGGCATCTTTAAAGGTACGGCTTCCTTTCCCCTCATAAAAAGTGATCCCCCAACCATCGACATGAGGACCTGTGACACCACCTCTTTGAGCTAGGCCAGTAAAGCTAAAAACAATGTCTGTCGGCACATTAGCACTCATCGCCAGTAGTTCACACATTCATACACCCTATTCATCACTAACTATAATAATTTCATTCTAACGACTTGAAGTTAAAAGTGGAATCCAGACTTAAAACAATTTTTTAAACGTTTGTTTGAAATAATACTTGTATTAAGTCACACATAGGGTTAAATTTTATGCGACACAGGTCTGACCACAGCCTATAATTGTGATTATGATCAACAAAAATTCTTGGCCTTTGGTCAATATTCAGGTCGCATTTTAAGGAGAATAACAGTGACTACCCTACTTTGGATCCTTGTGATGCTTTTTACATTAGGTGCTTTAGCCTATTTAAGAGTATCTCTGCTTACATCAAGCATCACCGCCGCAGCCGTCATGGCTATTGGTTCAGCAACTGAAGTGATTAGTCCCCTTGTGTGGATTATCTTTTTAGCTATCGCGCTCCCCTTAAACATGAGTGCATTTCGAAAAAACTATCTAACAAGACCACTGTTAAAACTCTACCGTGGCATCATGCCTGAAATGTCTTCTACTGAAAAAGAAGCTATCGAAGCCGGTACGACTTGGTGGGATGCGGATCTTTTCACGGGTAAACCTGATTGGAAGAAGCTTCATAATTACCCGACAGCCAGATTGAGTGCCGAAGAGCAAGCTTTCCTGGATGGTCCGGTTGAAGAAGTGTGTAAAATGGTCAATCAACATCAAGTATCCCATCAACTTGGGGATCTACCTGAAAATGTTTGGCAATATCTGAAAGATAATGGTTTCTTCGCGATGATCATTAAGAAGAAATATGGTGGTCTTGAATATTCAGCCTACGCCCAATCTCGCGTACTTCAAAAATTAGCGGGGCTCAGCAGTGAATTGGCTTCAACGGTCGGCGTTCCAAACTCTTTAGGTCCGGGTGAGCTTTTACAGCACTACGGGACTCCTGCTCAACAAGACTATTACCTACCAAGACTGGCTAAAGGAATTGAAGTTCCTTGCTTTGCATTAACCAGCCCGGAAGCCGGTAGTGATGCTGGTGCCATTCCTGACTTGGGTATCGTGTGTAAAGGTCAGTGGGAAGGCGAAGACGTTCTAGGCATGAGACTCACCTGGAACAAACGCTATATCACTCTCGCTCCCTCTGCGACTGTAATTGGACTTGCATTTAAACTGCAAGATCCTGATCACTTAATGGGTGATAAAGAAGAACTTGGGATCACCTGTGCGCTTATTCCAACGAATATCAAAGGGGTTGAAACGGGTCGTCGTCACTTGCCTCTTAACTGCATGTTCCAAAACGGACCGACCATAGGTAAAGACGTATTCGTCCCATTGAGCTTCATCATAGGTGGCCCGGAAATGGCAGGTCAAGGCTGGCGTATGCTGGTTGAATGTCTTTCGGTTGGCCGCGGCATCACTCTTCCATCAAACTCTGCCGGTGGGGTTAAAACCGCCGCCGTCGCGACCGGAGCTTACGCCCGTATTCGTCGTCAATTCAAACTGCCTATCGGTAAACTTGAAGGTATCGAAGAGCCAATGGCTCGATTAGGTGGTAACGCATACCTGATGGATGCGGTAACAACCTTAACCACAACCGCTATCGATTTAGGTGAAAAACCATCGGTGATCTCTGCCATCGTTAAGTTCCACCTAACCGATAGAATGCAGAAATGTGTCATCGATGCGATGGACATTCATGGTGGTAAAGGCGTCTGTTTAGGCCCGAATAACTACCTGGGTCGTGGCTATCAGGCGGCACCAATAGCTATCACGGTAGAGGGGGCAAACATATTGACCCGCTCATTAATCATTTACGGGCAAGGAGCGATCCGCTGTCACCCTTATGTACTGGCAGAAATGGAGTCAGCGTTTGATTCAGATCCCAAGAGAGGTCTGACCGACTTTGATTCGGCGCTGTTCGGACATATCGGATTTACGACCAGTAACCTGGTTCGCAGCTTCTGGCTTGGTCTGACATCGAGTCGTTTCTCAAATTCACCTTATTCTGATAAAACAAAACGTTACTATCAGCATATGAACCGTTTCAGTGCTAACTTGGCTCTACTCTCTGACTTAGCCATGGCAACACTGGGTGGCGGATTGAAACGTAAGGAGCGGATCTCGGCTCGACTCGGCGATCTATTGAGTCAGTTATATCTCGCATCGGCAACCCTTAAGCGCTATCAAGACGATGGACGTCAAACTGAAGATCTGGCACTGGTTCAATGGGCTGTAGAGGATTGCTTGTATAAGCTTCAGGATTCACTCGATGACCTTTTAGATAACTTCCCAATGGGTCTGGGCCATGTTCTACGCCTGATTATCTTCCCATTTGGTCGCCCAGTAAAACGCCCAAGTGACATATTAGATCATAAAGTCGCTAAGATTATGCAAACACCTTGTGCGAGTCGTGACCGTCTGGGCAAAGGTCAATTCTGGACTGCATGTGAAAACAATGCCGTTGGTATTCAGGAACAGACGTTTAAAGACATTCTCGCTTGTGAGCCTCTGTATGACAAGGTGTGTAAAGCAGCAGGTAAACGTCTTCCATTTATGTGGTTGGACAAGATAGCTGCCGAAGGTAAAGCCCTTGGTGTCTTGAGCGAAGATGAAGTTTCATTGCTTGAACGTGCCGAAATCGGTCGCATGAAATCGATTAACGTTGATGATTTCGATCCCGATGAGTTAAGAGCATTCACGATCGCTAGTCCGAGTCAAGAACAGGCGGCATAAACGCCGTGATATTGAAATATTAATGTTCAAGGAGGCGAAAGCCTCCTTTTTTTATCCTCGAATATCCCTCATACATTTTACGACAAACTCTCGCCTCCGTGCTGTTACTGTTAACCCTTTCACTCGAGCTCCGTTTCGTTCAAACTCGCTAATAACCTATCTTACCCTTTAGCTAACAGCTGTATTTTTTGACTTAAAGACAGCTAATTACGGATTAGTTTTGGTGAATGACATAAACATGGCTGAAATTTGATATACGGATAAAAAACAGCCTATGCGCGTGATAATAAAATGATTTATAGTGTTGAATCCTTATTCACTATACGAACAACAACATGAATAAAAAAAATATTTTGTTAATGACGTTTTTTTCAACGTTATTTTTAACCGCCTGCGGGCAACAG